>DATFHE010000167.1:0-11749 GCA_035248745.1 Anaerolineales bacterium
CCTGCCCGATATCTTCCTTCAGCAATCGAATCGCCTCACAAATAAGTGAAATCCTGCCTTTATGGATAAAATCTGTGCTTCTAAAATATCCTTCATTCAAATATTTTGTGGACGCAAATAAAGGCTTTACCACCTGGGGAAAGATATATTCCCGTTTTTCGACGAAGTCGATCGTAGCACCTAATGCTTCTGCCTCTACCAGCATATCCAGAGGAGCTACCGCAGACGGCACACCACTTAACTTAAAGGTGCTTGCAGCTGCCCGCGCCATTTTCTGAGCGTCTTTGTGAATTTCGTGAAAGACCAGACCCTCGCTCTGTAATCCTTCGGCGGTAATATGAATCAGCCCGCTGAACGCGGGCTGAGAATCTAGCTTTTCGCCGGAGAGTAGATCGAGGATGGTCTGGCGGCTTGTCACGGATCCCCAATGATTAATGGATCACTGATTGTTTCTTTACCGCTTTTGCAATGGCAGCAACATGTTCGGGAGTATTCCCGCAACATCCGCCCACAACTCTTGCGCCCAGTTCCACATATTTCAAGGAATAGGTTGCCATATCTTCCGGACTCATATCATACACTCCCTGTTCTGTTTCGATGTCCATACGCGGGACGCCGGCGTTCGGCTTGACCCACAGGGGAAAGTTTGGGATGGTGGCGGCATACTCTTTCACGACTGCTTCCATGTTTTCCAGAGTTGTCCCGCAGTTCGCCCCGACAAGCACCGCACCCATTTCACTATATTTCTTAATCATATCCTTTGGTTTGACACCCATCATAGAGCGCGTGCCGCGATCGTAGCTGAAAGAAACCACGATAGGCAAATCGGTGGCGGAGCGTGCACCTTCGAACGCGGCGGTGGTCTCTTCGAAGGCAAACATGGTCTCGATTAATAACAAGTCCACGCCGCCTTCGGCGAGGGCTTTGGCTTGTTCGGCAAATGTCGCTTTGACCTCTTCTGGCTCCAACGGACCATAGGGTTTGATCAAGGCGCCGACGGGTCCCATCGAACCGGCGACAAGCACTCCTTCGCGCGCAGAGGCAGCTTTGCGCGCCAGCTCTGCCGCGCGGATATTCACTTCGGGAGTCCGGTCCTGGTATTTTGAGTCCTTCATGCGCATACGTGTGCCGCCAAAAGTGCAGGTGAGGACGATATCAGAGCCAGCCTCGGCGAACGAACGAGCAAGATTCAAAATAATATCCGGGTTATCGATGATCAGATCCTCCGGCGGGCGACCGGGCTTGAGCCCCATCTTCTGCAAATTCGAGCCGGTGGCCCCGTCGGCAACAAGGATCTCCCCCGCGTTGAGTCGTTCGAGAAATTTGTTCATTGGCACCTCGCGTAGGGAAGGACAGCTTCCCTTTCCTGCAATTATTTCATAAAATTCTTCGCCATTGGATCCGGGACACGGTTTGGGATTAAATGGGCGATGTGTTCAAAGGGTTCACTCATGTGTGGGAAGCTCGTCGCGAGCATGAACTGGTTCTGGAACTCAGGATCGGTAGGCAGTTCAAAGCGTTCGACCTTGCGCGTCACTGAATCGATTTCATTGCGTTTTTCAACATTCAACAAGGCAATTCGAGCGCCGTCGCCTGCGGCATTGCCAACAGCATAGACATTCTCCAACTCACAATCGGGAATCAGACCGATCAGCATGGCTTTCTCTTTATCAATATAGCTGCCGAAGCCGCCAGCTAGGATGATTTTATCAGGGGATTGTAACCCGCTTCGCTTCAGGAGTGTGCGCGCCGCGGTAAACAACGCCGCCTTCGCCAACTGGATCTGACGCACATCCTGCTGGGTCATCGGAATGTCTCTTCCGATAGAGGTTTCCTCCGACCAGGCGACTACGTATTCCCAGCCGTTTTCGCCCTCGCGAATCCGTTTCGAGCTAAGGGTCTTTTTGAACTTGCCGCGTGAGTCGACGATCCCTGCCCGGAACAATTCTGCCACCGAATCAATAATCGCAGATCCACAGATCCCCTTGACATGTCCTTTGAACTCGGCGTGATCGGTATTCCAGCCGTCCACACCAATCACCTTATATTTTGGTTCCAGTGTGACTTCGTCGATCTGGACGCGTTCGATCGCGCCGGGGGCAGCGCGCATTCCATATTCCACGTGTGCGCCTTCGAGAGCGGGGCCAGTTGGGGTGGAGGTGCATACTAACCGTTTACGATTGCCAAGGATTAACTCCGCGTTTGTACCGACGTCGATCAGCAGCCAGTTCTCGTCCTGCCTGTGCGGCTCTTCGGCGAGGATCATGGCGCTGGTATCGGCGCCGACGAAGGATGCAATCGTCGGCAGCACGTGGATGTTGCCCGAAGGATTGATCTGCAAACCTAATTCGCGCGCTTTTATGTCCATGGATCTGTGAATCGTGGGGACGAACGGCGCCAACCCTAAATCCTTGGGATGTAAGTTCAACAGCAAATGATGCATCGTGGAATTTCCCACCAGAACCATTTCCAAGATATCTTCAAGCTCTACAATCGCTGGTTGCGTAGAGCGCGGACTGTTTTCGCCCGGTTCGAACCCAAGCGTTTCCAACAACTTTTGATTGGCAGACTTCACCGCCTGCCTCAACAATTTATTCAACGTGGCGATGATGGCTTTGTGCAACTTCTCCAGGCCATCTTTGTGTTCAATGGAGTATTGGATCCGCGACATCACATCTTCGCCATATACAATCTGCGGATTCATCTCGGACTCGGCGGCAAGCAATTCTCCGGTTCTCAAATTGCACAGGTAGAGCGCCACGGTCGTGGAACCAATATCCACCGCCGCGCCGTAACTATCTTCCACATAGCCGGGCTGGACTTCAATCACTTCCTTGTCCTGCCATACAGAAACGGTTACATTCCATTTTGCCTGCCGCAATGTAGACGACAGTGTTCGCAGGCACTGATAATCGACCGACAGGTTGAACCAGCGCGGCAGATTCTCCTCCCCCCGCCGTACGAGTCCCATGGAGGTTTCGAGTCCCTTGGCGAGGCGCTCCCAGTCCGCGATCGGGCGCTCGAGATTCGGCGGTGACAGCGACACGTAATACTTTCGGATAGATGGTTTGATCTCGATGGCGCGTTCGCGTGCACTCTTGCGGACGATCTGCTTATTGCCGCGGCTTTCCTCGGGGACGTTGATCAACACATCGCCCAGGACTTTACACTGGCACGATAAACGGACTTGCCCGATCTCCCAGCCTTTGTCTTTCAGTAGTTTTGGTCTGCGCATCAGATAAGCGCGTTCTTCAGCACCGATAGGGGAGAGGTGTTCGCGCTTCGAGTCAATGTTATATTTCTCGAAGCGCCCTTCTTCTACAAGGACCATGCACTTGCCGCAGGTGGCATTCTCGGCGCAGATCGACTCGATCTCCACGCCCAGCTCACGCGCCGCCGCACGGACGGATGTGCCTTCGTCCACGTGTCCGCGGCGGCCGGAGGGTTGGAGGATCACTGTGTGTTTTTGAGTCATTTGATTCTTGGATGATGGTCCATCGTCGATTGCCTATGATCCACTACGGCGAGGAATCTCTATTTTTGCGAACTCCGCTTCGAGTTCTGCAAGCAGCGCTTCGGCAACTTCTTCGGGCGAACCCTCTCGTTCAATCCAATCCCCGCGCTTATACTGTGCGGAATAATCGCTGGTCGAAATCAAGCCTTCCGCCATGGCATAGGCATCAATTTTGTTCTGGATCTTTTCCGAAAGCTGTTTTTTCACCGTGCGCCCCTCGCCTTCTACTGTAAACGATTGGGGGATATGTTTCCAATACATGATTCGATAGCGGGACATACGAAGTTTGCCTTTCGCCGCAGGTCAGTTTTGAGAGTAATGCGGCACTTGAAAATTATATATAATTTCTACAAGATGTGGATTTTACGGGAAGTTGGGTGTGGGGTCAATGGGAGAATTATCTAAAGAGAAACGCCCGAGTTGCTCGGGCGTTCAAAAGGTTAGTAGCTGTTCGTGGGACCGGTTCTGCCGGAGTACTCCACTTTCGTTTCATCGGTGGAGGTTTTTCCTTCCTCCAGAAGTGTTTTGAGCCTGATTAAGTCATCATGCATCGCCTGACGAGGATCTACGCCGAAGAGCTGGGCGACCGCGTGACCCGCTACGCCTGCGGGGGGCGTATAGGTCATTTGAACTGTGACACGTGTGCTGCCGTCTCGGTTCTCATCGAAGCGGACAAACCCCGCGCTACGCACCTGCGAATCTGGGAGGGTTTCCCAGGCGATCAGATCATTGGGGATATCCTGGGTAACGCGTGATTGGAACTCAGCCGTGGAACCGACCGGTCCTGCCACCTTCCAGTTTGACACTTCGCCCTGCGTGGAGATTTCCTTAACATGGTTCATGAAGAGCGGGAAGTTCTCGAAATTGCGCCAGAACTGATATACCTCGTCAATCGGCGCAAAAATGTTGATCGCTTTATTAACACGGATTCCGTTCTCGCCGCCGCTCATCCCCAGCAGACTGCGCGTGTCTAGATTAGTTACTCCTCGAGCGGTAAGAACCAGACCAGCGGTACTCAATACAGGTTTCGCGACACCTCTGCGCGTCAGACCGTAAAGCGTTAACAAGCTTCCGCCCACGCTGCTCAAAAGCCGCGTAGCAGGAGACCAGGTACGCGGTGACGGGGTCATAAGAGCGGCGCGCTGCGTGGAAGAGGTTTGCAGAGCAGGGATGTCCTGGGGATCATCAAACACCTGCAGCTGGTTTTCCACACCATGTACGCCACGCGTCCGTAAAGCTGCCTTCACCACGGCGTCTTCATCTTCGCGTAGTACAGGTCCGCTCAAATGAATACGCCCACCCTCTGCACGGATATCCAGCGCACGGGTATGGCGTGCCAGGCGCCCCAGGTTACTGCGGACGCGCTCCTCCAGGATCCAGTCCGGTGCACCCTGGTCGCTCAATCTAGCAGTCATCTCAGAGAGAACGCCGCGCGCCCGGTTGCGCGTATCCTCCACGGCGATGTCAATGGACTCATCAATATTGTTGACAAACCGGTTTGCCTTATCGATCACCATGGTGCGCCTACGAGTTCCATGCTGGGGGTCCATGAAATACATTAAACCAGCCCCCACACCAAGCGTCGTTAGTAATGTTTTAAGTTTCATTTGTGCCTCCTGACAATCTCTAAAATTAGTTATTTGCTTCTGATGTGTGTTTTTGCTTTCTATACCTTATCTAGGATTTGCCCATCACGCAAGTGGGTTTTTCCCTAATATAGTATGAGTCTCGATTAAGGTTCTCATTTGAGTGTTATCGCGTCTGGTTCCCATGTTCAGAAATGGAAATAGGAGTTGTTTAAGATTGGGTCAGGCAGGGTTTTCCATACTCGGCTTGAAGCTTTTCCCCATTGATAATGGTATTAATACCTCTATAATTTTAAAAGGAAACAGGTAGTTCTGGATACTTGCATAGTTTGAGTTAGCCTATCCGTAGACTGGAAAGAAGGAGATTGACGATGGAATTAAAAGAAGGAACAAGTGTCTTTACTCCAGGCGGTGAGGAAGTCGGCAAGGTCAACCGCTTTGTAGTGGACCCGGCAACGAACGAAGTGACTCATATTGTGATTCAGAAGGGATGGCTGTTACCAGAGGATAAGGTGGTGCCGTTCGAGATGGTCAATACGGCTACAGAGGAAAGGGTTGTATTGAGCGAGGAGGTTGGGGACTTCGACAGTTTACCGCCCTTCGAGGAAAGGCAGTTTGTCCGTGCGGCAGAGGATGAGCCAGGTGACGCCACACCCACTGCCGATCCAAAATATCAATATACGCCGGCATATTACTGGTATCCGGCGCAGTCGAATATCGGTTTTCCAGGAATCGCTCTGGGTCACTATGCCTGGCCGAGCGGTGAAAAGAAGCGGAATATCCCGGAGGACACAATTCCATTAAGGGAAGGCACCAATATCATGAGCTCTAACGGGGAGAGTGTGGGCAGTGTGGAACGCTTGTTTCTGGAAGAAGGCTCGAACAAAGTGACCCATTTTGTGATTTCGCAGGGTGTCCTGTTCAAGGATCGAAAACTGGTTCCCGCCCACTGGGTGAAGTCTGTGGATGAGGATGCTGTTTCTCTGGCCGTGTCTTCCAAGCTACTGGAGGGGCTGCCGTCGTATGAAGAGTAAGGCAGTCGATTCGCATTTACTAGCATGAAAAACCTGCCCCGTATATACGGGGCAGGTTTTTCATGCGGGATTATCGGTTGGAAGCTTCCCTGGTGGGCTGAGAGGCCAGGTAGAGTAAGCGCAATGTTTTCAGTTCGTCGTATGGGAGACCCCCATTCAGTTGATCATAGACAGGTTTGAGAAACGTTGGGCTGAACTCATCGAACGCGGCAAAAGCGGAGCGTTGTTGTTCGGGAGTTGCAGAGGTGAGTGACTCCAGACTCGCATCACTTCGCAAGCTGTTGCCCGCTTCCAGATAACGTGTCAGATGGTCGATAATCGTCCCCGCGGTCACGTGGTAACGTTCCATCAAACTGGGAATTGTTTCCCCTGCGTTATATGCTTCTGCGACAAGGACGTAGCGGCGGCTGGAGTCGCTTTTCTCACGAGATTTCTCCTTCTGACTTTCCTGCAACTCGTGTTTCTCACAGTAAGACTTGATGACCTCTAAAAACGCATCGCCATATTGGCGCAGCTTCACCTGCCCCACGCCAGACATGCCCAACAGACTCGTCATAGACTGTGGATAATAGGCTGCCATTTCAATCAGGGTTCGGTCGGAAAAAATCACATAGGGAGGCACGCCAGCAGCATCTGCCATTTCTTTGCGTTTCTGGCGGAGTAAGGCGAAGAGCGCATGGTTGTATTCCAGTTCTGATTTCTTCCCTGCCCTTTTGACTCGTTCCTCCGACTCCTGGAGGACGCCCATGATTCGCTCTCTCCTGCGGAGCGCATCCATTGCCTTGGTTGTGAGACTCAGGGTATGGTATTCCCCTTCCTGTTTCAGATAGCCCATCGTCAGCAACTGGCGGGCAATGTGCATCCACTGTTTCTTCGTCAGCTCTGTGCCAATGCCATAAGTAGATAATTTATCGTGCGCCCAGCGTAGGACCTTTTCATTCTTCGAGCCCAGCAGGATATCTATGACATGACCGGCGCCGAATTTTTCTTCGGCTCGTTTGACACAGGAAAGAAATTTCTGCGCAACGATCGTGATGTCGGTCAGTGGGGTGGGGGCGGCGGTGCAGTTATCGCAGTTGGAGCAAGTGTCGGCGGAGACAGATTCACCAAAGTAGTGGAGGAGCGGCTTGCGGCGGCAGGTCCGTTCATCCTCCGCGTAACGGACAATGGCGTCCAAATGCTGGCTTGCCACGCGCTTTTCCGTACCGCTTTTCTGATTAATGAAGTAGTTGAGTTTCGCAACATCCGAGTAACTGTACAGCAGGACGCAGTGCGCGGGCAGTCCATCCCGTCCCGCACGCCCGATCTCTTGATAGTAGCCTTCAATACTTTTAGGGAGGTCGAAGTGAATCACAAAGCGGACATTCGGTTTGTTGATACCCATGCCAAACGCAATCGTCGCAACAATGATCTGGGCGTCGTCGCGGATAAAGGCTTCCTGATTCCGGCGGCGCTCCGAATCTTCGAGCCCCGCATGGTAAGGACGGGCGGAAAATCCTTTCGATGCGAGATAGGCGGCGAGCTCATCCACCTGTTTGCGTGAGAAACAATAAATGATGCCTGACTGGTCTTTATAACGTTCAAGCATTTGAGTGGTTTGTAGATAGGGATCCTGTTTGTGGATCACTTCGATATAAAGATTCTCACGGTTGAAACTGGCGATGAATTCATTTGTAGTGGCGAACTTAAGCGTACCGCGAATATCCTGGCGGACTCGCGAGGTAGCTGTCGCCGTGAGCGCCAGACAAACTGCCTCTGGGAAACGCTTGCGCACCTCGGCGATCTGACGATACTCGGGACGGAAGTCATGCCCCCACTCGGAGATGCAATGCGCTTCATCAATCGTGAGCAAGTCGACCTTGACTTCCGCCAGCAGCGCGAGAATGCGTGGGGCAAGAAGCGTTTCCGGCGCGACATAGAGCAGTTTCACTTCGCCCTGCTTCACATAGTCCATGTTTTCCATGTATTCCTGCGGCGCGAGTGAGCTATTAAGAAATAAGGCAGGGACACCAAAAGCGCGTAGCTGTTCTACCTGATCTTTCATCAAAGCGATCAGCGGTGAGACGACCACGGTGAGCCCATCAAAAAGAATTGCCGGGATTTGGTAGCAGAGAGATTTCCCGCCGCCTGTAGGCATCACGGCGATCGTATCGCGGCGTGCCAGCACGTTTTCAATGACTTCACGCTGTAACGGTCGATAGAAGTCGTAGCCGAATGTATTTTTTAGGATGGAAGAGGCGCTGAGGATAGGATCGAGAGATGACATTCCATGTTCCGAACTTGGATTTGATGAATTATTATACAGTGAGTTCGAGACCAGACGACTTGGTTGCCCTCTCAAAATTGAGAGGGCAACCAGAGCAAAGCATTTGTTCCCGACGTCAAGACCGGTGCTCGATGATCATGGGAAAACCGTTCGAGGTGCTGAGAGTGCCTCCCATGATAAATTTGGGCGCGAAACCCGGAACGAGACGCGGCGCATATTCCCTGGCAAGTAAGGACAGTAGAATGTGAGACTCCAGCAGCGAAAAGTTATTACCTATGCACACGCGCTGCCCGGCTGCAAATGGATGATAGGCGTAGGGATGCATCTTCGATTCCTGTGCGGGTGTCCAGCGGTCCGGGTTAAACACAAGAGGATCTTCCCAAAAATCAGGGTGGCGGTGGGTGTAATACGGTGACATTAAAACTGGCAACCCCTGTGTATCGAAATCTCCAAGCTGATCGTTCTCGATTGCATCCCGCATATAGAAAGGCGCGGGAGGATAAAGACGTAAGACTTCCTTAATGACCTGGAGAGTATAGGGGAGATGATGTAAGTCTTCAAGAGTTGGTGTGCGGTCACAGAGAACGGCATCTAACTCCGCGTGGAGTTTTTCCTCTACATGCGGATTCTTCGCCAGAGCATACCAGGTAAACGTCATGGTCCGCGCGGTCGTTTCGTGCCCGGCAAAAAAGGTGGTGATCATTTCGTCGCGCAACAAGTCTTCAGACATTCGCTCACCCGTTTCTTCATCCTGTGCCTGCATGAGGCGCGTGAGCAAATCGCTGGGCCACTCCGTTTCAGGAATCGTACGACGCTGGGTAATAAGCGAATGGATGTAGGTATGCACCATGGTTCGCGTTTTCAAGTAGTTGCGATTTGTGCGTGTGGGCATCCATGATGGAATCGGGAATCCGTTTTGTTTGGCGCTCACATAGCCAAGCATCGTTTCCACTGCGTTCTTCATACCGACGATCGCCTCGTCTGCCTCCATGCTAAACATGGCTCGAAGGATAATCGCTGCGGTGACGAAGGTCATCTCTTCTCCAATTTCGACCTGTTTGCCGGTCATTTGGGACCAGCGTTGCAGAAGGCGATGCCCATCTCTGAGCATGATCTCTCCATACGCCTGGACACCTTTGGGCGTGTAAAACGGGGACATCAGTTTACGCTGGCGCCGCCAAAGCTCTCCGTTACTGGTCACCAGCCCCTGACCCAATACGTATTTCCGCACCAGATCGTAACTTTGGCGCTTTTCGTAATTCTGGCGGTTCGTGACATTCACATGCCGCACGGCATCCGGATGCATGGCGACGATCATGCGGCGGTTGAAAATTTTGATCTGAAAGACGTCACCGTGCTGCTGCCAGAGCTCTCCGATATAATCCAAAAACCCGGCGTGGCGAAGACCTTGTAAAGCCTCCCATGTATTTACACCGGGGCTTGTCCTTGTGGTTGTTAATTCCATTCACTCCTCTTGTGTTTTTTTATTTGATGCTAGCAGAAGAATATGAGTGTCCACTGATAATTCTTTAAAAGCAAATGTGCCGATACTCTTTCGCGAATCGACACACAGTAGAAGGCAAAGACTTAAGCCTCCATCACAGCGTTTTGCAATTCTTCAGTAAATAACACGCGTTTCCATACGTCCGGCCGCGCAGGCAGAAAAGATCACGTGTCAGCCTGGAAGCTTACTACGAAAATACTATATGTGCCTTTTACTGCTTGAGTTACACGATAGATAGAGCCAATTCGATAGCCTGTTCTAACTCCAAGGCTCGCCCCGCTTCCCATTCCATCGCCACTAGCGACTCCGGCAACGTGCCGCGCGCAGGCGCAACCATGCGATCGACGCGTGCCTGTTCAGAGGGGGGAAGAGGTGCACCAATGCTTTCCCGCAGCGCGTGTGCAAAACCCGCTAACCGCAGCGCCTTTTCCAGCTTGGATTCCGCAGCGGCTAAACCGGCATAATCTTCGATCAGATAGGCGATAGCAGTCTGGTCGCCGAGCTCGCGATTAATTACGAGACTCTCATCGAGCAAGGGCCGCGCATCGCCAAATTTTCCTTCGTCCAGCACAACATCTGCCAGCGTGTTGAGCGATAGAGCCAGTCCCGCCTTATCTCCCAACTGACGCCGGATCAATAGACTTTCCTGCAGGAGCAGGCGCGCCTCTGCATACTCTCCCTGATCGCTGGCAACACAAGCCTGGTTATTGAGCAACTGTCCCACTGCCCAGCGGTCGCCCATTTCACGGAAGAGAGCCAGACTCTCTTCATTCATCTGGCGCGCACCTGTGAGATCGCGCTGGAAACGGGCAATGATTCCCAGATTGTTAAGCAGAGCGGCTACGCCCGGTGTATCTCCCAGATCCCGCCGGTGAGCCAGGCTTTCCTCGTTCAGCTCGCGAGCGGTCTTGTAATCTCCCTGCCAGGTGGCAACGCTGCCAGCTCCTTTGAGAGCATGTGCGCGAGCCTTCTGACGGATCCGTGGGTCTGCAATGTCGCCAGCCAGGTTCAGGCTTTCTTCGTAATATCCCTGTGCCTCCGTGTACTTGCCTTGCAGACGATAAATTTCACCGATATCCGCCAGCACATGGCTGAGGCCAGAATTAGTACCAAGCCTTTGATACCCTTGGCGGGCACGCACCAGCCAGTCCTCCGCCTCGGTATATTGGCCCCGCTTTCTAAGCAGCCAGCCCAATGCGTGCTGTGCCTGTGCATGACCTTCTGCATCACTGATGCGGCTCGCAAGGGATTCGGCTTCCCGATCGATTGCCTCTGCCTGCTCCCAGTTACCCACTAATTCGAAGACCTGCCCCAGTTTCAGCATGACAGGGACTTGCTGATCCTCAAGCAGCAACGGAAGTACGCGCTGATAGTATGTGATGGCGGCAGCATTCGCGTAGTCTGCCTGGGCAGCCTGCGCTGCCTCGAGTAAGTATTTACGCTTCTTTGCTTCGTTCTCGCTGCGTTCAAAATGATACGCCAGCAGGTCAATGTATCGATCGAGCACGTCAGCATATGTACTTTCTATATATTGCCCAATCTGGTCATGCAGCATGGCGCGCGTGGCAAAGGACAACGTCTCGTAAGCGACCTCTTGAGTCAGGATGTGTTTGAAGAGATAAGCAAGCTCCGGCTCCGGTGTATCCATGGGGGTCAGATCCAAATCGCTCAGGGCATCAAGGTCTGTTCGCAGGCGTTCCCGGTCGCCGAATTGGTTGTAGACTCCCCACAACATCGCCGCGCGGAATAGACGTCCGATAACGCTGGCTACTTTCAACAGTGTCTTCTGGTTTTCGGTAAGCTGGTCGATGCGGCTCAAAATCAGGCTGTAGAGGCTATCCGGCA
>DATFHE010000168.1:0-5962 GCA_035248745.1 Anaerolineales bacterium
AGCCTGGCAGTCGTTTCCACGGCGAATCAGGATACTCCAGTCTCTGACGGCGCGACCCCCATCCTGGGGTTGGACGTCTGGGAACACGCTTATTATCTCAAATACCAGAACCGCCGGCCGGAATACATCACGAACTGGTGGAATGTTGTTAACTGGGATGCGGTCGCAGAGCGCTACAATCGCTTGAAGAAGTGAGACCGACTACCGAAGTCTGTGCAGGCGAGATATAATAACCAGTATCGAATGTATCTACGCCTCAAGGAGAGACACCAATGACACATATCATTACCAGTTTGTGTGTACGTGACCGTGGCTGTATCGACGTTTGTCCTGTGGAGTGTATGATTGCAGGTCAGCCAATCAACGAATGGCCCTGGATCTATATCGATCCGGATACCTGTATTGATTGCGGAGCGTGTGTGCCTGAATGTCCGTTTGCTGCGATTTTCCCGGAAGATGAAGTGCCTACCGCCTATACGGCAAAAGGCGGCGAGTATATCAGCAATGTGGGTCTGACGGGTCACTTTGAAGGGACCAACCATCACGGCGGCCCGATTGTGCTGGACACGACCCGGCAACTGGAACCGGGCGAAGTGGTCGATTTCACGCCCGATATCCAGCCGAACTACGATTTCTTCAAGACTGGCCCCGGCTACTCCGCTAAAGATATCGATAACGGAATGTAAACGTTCGTTGCATAACAAAAAGGGACCAGGCTGCGCAGCCTGGTCCCTTTTTGTTTAATACAGGATGTTATGGGTTCATCGCCGCTGTCAGTAACTCCCTCCCAATCTCTTCTGCCCCTTGCACATTGTCCTCTTCCAGCAGCACCACTACGACCAGCGGTGTGGCCTGCCAGTTAGGAGGAGTCCCTCCGATGAACCATGTGACAGGCGACTCATCGCCCTCCGCCTCACCGACATGGCTCCAGTAGCCTTGCCCCTCTTTTATTAAGGATTGCGCCGTTGCATCTGCTGTTGCAGCCGGCAGTGCTTCCAATGGGACTCCTACAGCCGGGAGCACGACCCAGCCATCGTTCGGCGTGTTCACGGCTGTCGCGACCCGTGGGGCGGGGATTGCCCCGTGATTGCTCAACGCTGCAGAAGCCAATGCGACTTGTAATGGCGAGACGTGCAGGTCCTGACTATCGGCATCTGTAACAGGCTCTGCTACAGGTATTCGGATTAATGGCGCCTGATTCAAACCGAATGCTTGATAGACGGTTTGCAATTCTGCCTGCGTGGTGGGTTGATCCGCGCCGGTTATGATTGCCTGTTCAAAAGGACGAATCACCGTCCCGAGCGGATAAAGACCCTGCGCGGCGCGATTGATGAGAGGTTTGTTTGGGTCTATGTTGATCTGCATGCCCAATTCATTTAGATCGTCGGGGTTAAACGTAGGGTGAGAGGACATCACGAAAATCTCCCCGCTCTGCGCATGCAGCAGGACGATCGCACCGCGCTGTCCCTCCATCAGTGCGTCGGCTCGCGCTTGCAAACTAAGGTCAAGGCTCAGGCGTATATCCAACCCATCGGGTGACATGCCATACAGTAAATGATTCCACCAGATGGCGAGAGCTGGATTCCCTCGCGTACCCCGCAGGTATTCATCCAGGGAAGCTTCGAGTCCTCCCTGTCCGTAGATGGGGTGATTGTATCCCGTGACAGAAGCAAGGTCGGGGTACTCATAAACACGTGCATAACTTCCGGTCGCTCCCTGTGTGCCGTTGATAACCCTGTTGGACCGGTCGAGTAGTTCTCCGCGCGGGACATAACGGTCTTCGATGATGCGGCGGGGATTGTCCGGACGAGTGATCAGGTCCGGGCCGCGCACGATGGACCACCAGCCATTGGCCAGCGCAGCGACGAACAAGCCCATGCAAAGAAATGCGCCCAGGACATAATACGGTTGCGGCTGGGGGAGAGGTGCTGGCTCTTCGTCTAAGTGATTACTGACGTGTAACAGGATTAACAAAGCAACAAACGAGGTCAGCAGAGAGGAACCACCGTAGGAAATGAAAGGCAGGGTCACACCGGTCAACGGCAGCAGACGCAGGTTCCCGCTGATGATGAGCAGCGCCTGCACGCCCAGGTAGGCAGTCACGCCTGCGGCAAGCAGACGGCGGAAAATGTCTGGCGCGAAGATCGCAGCGCGCAGCCCGCGAAGGAGAAGAATGCAGAAGATGGCGATCAGTCCAACTGTCCCCATGAGGCCAGTCTCTTCTGCAATGGCAGCGTAGATAAAGTCCGAAATTGCCACCGGCACCAGCGCCGGGCTGCCCAATCCGGGTCCGCGCCCATCCAAGCCTCCATTTGCAATCGCCAGAATAGATTGAATAATCTGATACGAGCTACCCTCAGGATCCGTCCACGGGTTGATCCACGAATCGATGCGGGCGCGGATAATGTCCACCAGGTAATAACCGGCAACCCCCATGAGGACCAGAATCAGCATGCTGATCAAAACCGTCCTGCGGCGCCCCGTTGCCAGATAAATAATGATCGTATAAAGGGCGATAAATATGGATGCGGTTCCCAGGTCGCGTTGAAAGAGCAGGAGCAGAATGGCGACGCCACTTAACAAGAGTGTGGGATAGAGCAATGGGATGGTATTTAGACGAATGGGGATCCGGTCAGAGAGGTAGGCTGCCAGATACGCCACCAGCAGCAACTTGAGCGGCTCGGAGGGTTGAAAATATAATCCGCAGCAACCAAGCCACAGGCGCGGACCATACCCAATGGGATTTGTCCCAAAGATCAATGTGAGTGCCGTGAGCAACAGGCTGCCACTCAAAAGGACATACTTGTATTTGCGCAGGAAATCCAGCGTAGAGGGTAGACCGAGTCCGAACAGAAACACGAGCAAACTCACAATAAGCCAGATTGCCTGACGCGTGCCGAACGCTGGGTCCAGCCTCCAAACGGTCAGTAGCCCCCAGCCGCTTAGAAAAGCAGTCATCGGGAAGAGATAGGGATCCGAGTCAGGGAGCTGCCGGACGATGGATTGGTGTGCTCGTAAAACAAAAAGCCCCCACACAAAGAATGCCAGCCAGTGTGATAGACGGTAATCTACGTCCCACGTGCGCGCCCGCACAGCTGGAGCCAAGGTAATGATCAGTGCCTGCAAAAAAAGAAATGCAGTCGCCAGTTTGAGCAGGCTGCTTTGCGTGACGCGGTTCATTTATAAGTACTTGTTAACAAGCAGATCCAGTTTTTGGCGCATGGCCATCGGAATCGCATCCTTATGAGTGATCAATGCAGTTGCCAGCGCGTGTTCACAGTCACAGCGACGTTCGTGATCCAGTGCACCTGCGAGGAGACGTACAGCCTCTTGCGCAATTGCTGTGTTTTTATGTAGAGTCTGGATGACCATCTCTACCGTTACTGGCGCTTCGCTAACGTGCCACACATCATAGTCCGTGACGTGTGCCATCGTTGCGTAACAGATCTCTGCTTCTCGAGCCAGAAAGGCTTCTGGAGAAGCCGTCATACCGATAATGGACATGCCCCATGCGCGATACGTGTTCGATTCAGCTTTCGTGGAGAACCGCGGACCTTCGATCGTGATCAGCGAACCGCCACGATGGGTCACCCCCCCAGCCGAACGGACAACCGATTCCAGTTGATTCGAAAGATCAGTGCAGAATGGTTCTGCAACAGAAACATGGGCAACAAATCCTTCGCCAAAAAAGGAACGTGCCCGCCCATGTGTATTGTCGTAAATCTGATCGGGTATGACGATGTGTCCGGGCGCGAACTCCTCTTGGAGGGACCCGCACGCGCTGATGCTGAGAATGCGCTGAACCCCCAGAGATTTCAGCGCGTAAATGTTAGCGCGGTAAGGTACTTCCGTTGGTGTAATATGATGACCGATCCCGTGACGTGCCAGGAAGGCAACACGCTGACCCTCCAGTGTGCCAACGACGATAGGCGCGCTGGTGTTTCCGAAAGGGGTGCTAATGTTATATTCTCGAGTCTCGAGGAGCCCCGTCATGGCATACAAACCTGACCCGCCAATGATTGCAAGAGTCACCTGCTCTGTCATGCTCGACCTCCGAGTTCGAGGGCATCCATGATGGAAAGCCCGTCACTGTCTTCCACCTGAATGCCGAACACTGTATTTCCACACTTGAAGTGATCACCGGTGATGATTACCGCTGCCGTGGTCAGCTTTTCACGGTTCAGGAATGTACCATTTGTGGAGTTGAGGTCTTCCAGCCACCATTGACCGTGATGATGGGTAAGACGGGCATGGTGCGCGGACAATGCCTCGTCCGTGATTGAGACGTCGCACTTGGTATCGCGTCCGATCATAATCTCAGGCTGCGAGAACTGTCGTTGAGACTCGTTGCCCTGTTCTGGTTTAATGGATATTGTAATTGCTGGTTTTTTTTGCGTGGCTAACTTTTCGCCCTGTTGCTTGAACTCACGCAAAAGATTCCAAAGTGCCCACCCGAGAAACGCATATAGTGCAACTGCCAGGATGAGCCTCAACAGCAGTACAAGGGTTGCAATCATGTACCGGATTTGCTGTTTCTAAATTTTCCGCTTTTGCTCAGGTCTACTGTATTATGTTCCATCGTCGCCGTCGGTCTCTCGCTGGTCCCCGGGTCTGGGCTGATCGGCATTGTATTGCCGGTGTCCGGTCGGGGAGGTGGGTTATCCTGCCCAAAGATCAAGGCAACCCCCGCCAGTGAAATCACATCCCCTGGATAGAGAACCGTCTGGCTGGTGCGCTGACCGTTCACGAACGTTCCGCCCGTGGAATTCAGATCAAACAGGACAAACCGCCCCTTAATGGCGCGCAATTGTGCATGATTGCGGGAAACACGCGGGTCGTCGATTACGAGCTGGTTTTCCAGCCGGCGCCCGATATTAACGACCGCTTCGGTGAGAGGATGAACTTTAACCCCTTCAACAATCAGAAATGCATTCTCGGGAATATTATCAGCTTCTTCTTTTTCCACATTTCCTGTAGGTGTTTGCATGCCTTGTGTATCTCCAACTGGTTCCAATTTATGCGCGGCGACCACTTTGATTTCATCTGCGGAAAAAGTGTCGTCGGTGGTGATGTGGATCGTAGGCTGAGTGACGAACTTCAGCCCAACATCTCTGCTGGCTGTGGTGATGATGTTCTTCAGGGCATCGATTGTACTTTGTTCCTTCCACATCGGAGAGGTATCAGTCGCGACAATCAACGTAAACTCATTCGGCGCGATCGCTCGATCTTCCTTTTGTTGAACAATATTCTCTTTCACCGCGGTGGCTAATCGTTGAATGACCCTGTCTTCCAGCTTTAAACCCGGAAGTATCCCCGCCAATTGATCTTCAACCAGTTTTTGAATTTTTGCTTCCAGTTGATCAAGTCTTGGTATCATGGAAAGCCCTCACACGTAGAACAACACAATTGTATTATAGAAGGGAGATGAAAAATCTGCAAGCCAGCCTGGCTTGCAGATTAATATAACATATTTGTCCGGGGGCAGGGACTAGTGTAACTTCGCATTACAGTTGGGGCAACGCGTTTCTTCCAGCGTAACTACAAACCCACAACGCAAGCAGGTCCTCGGATGGGCATTGCCTAGAGGTCCTCCGCATGCCAGGCAAGATGCCTCTCCCACGGGGTTGGCAGACCCGCAATATTCGCAAGCCAGCCGTGCCAGCTTTTCAGATAAAGCATAGGAAGCCTTGAGAGTCGCGACGGTGCGTTCGATCACCTGCCAGGTCCTCTCAGTCAGCTGGATACTCTCGATATCCTGGGCGAGGTCGTCCAGCCTTCCGAGCAGGCTGAACGGATTCCGCAGTGCAGAAATGGCTGTGTGACCAATGCTCGCTGCTACACCCAGCCAGGCTTGCTGACCCACCTCCACAAGAATCCCATCTTCGATGGATTGCAGGTTGATTGTTAACGCGGTGTGCCCGCCAGAGGGAGCGCCTCTGTGGGTTGCAATCTGGACCGCTAT
>DATFHE010000169.1:0-5396 GCA_035248745.1 Anaerolineales bacterium
GGATGCTGCTCCTACTTTTCGGGGGATTTTCTGCGTGTTCTCCACCCAATCCACCAATCTCCACTCCCGTGATTCCTTTAATAACTGTCTCTCCAACCCTCCCGGCAACTCCTACAACTTCACCCGTCCCCACTGTTACAAGCACACCGCTTGCCTGTTTGGCAAACCCGGGTCGGATGGAAGAAGGCAGCCTGGACTCAACGAATCCTCCGCAGGAATTCCGGATTTACCTGCCTCCCTGCTACGATGAAACGACCGAGCAACGCTACCCCGTGCTCTATCTTTTACACGGGCAGACCTACACAGACGATCAATGGGTTCGCATCGGGGCGGCGGAGGCGACAAACGAATTGATTATTTCAGGACAATCCGTTCCCTTCATCATCGTCTTTCCAGATGACCGCTACTGGAACCTGCCGCCGGGAGCAGGCTTTGGTCAGCGGTTGGTGGAAGAACTCATCCCCTACATCGACGCCACCTATCGCACCCTCCCTGACAGGAACCACCGTGCAATTGGCGGGCTGTCACGCGGAGCAGGCTGGGCACTGCGCCTGGGGCTCTCCCGCTGGGACCTGTTCCAGGCGATTGGTTTGCACTCCCTGGCAGTCCTTCAAAAGGACGCCTCTAAAATCCCCGGATGGCTGGCAGAGATTCCGCCACTCTCACGCCCGCGTCTCTTTATGGACATCGGCGACAACGACCAGGAACTGGAAATGGCACAGCGTGTGGAGGCGCAATTCACGGATTTTGGTTTGTCCCATGAATGGCATCTTTACAATGGCGCGCACACAGAGGAATATTGGAGCGCGCATGTGGAGGAATATCTCAGATGGTATATAGAAGGGTGGAACAATAATTAAGTATCGTTGCGAGGTGCAAGCCAGAAGTACGGCTCGCAGTGACATAACCAGTTTATAATCCTCACACAGGAGAACTTATGAATATTCTTGTTACAGGTGGAGCAGGGTATATCGGTTCCGCCACAGCGGAAGCATTGGTCAAAGCAGGGCATTCCGTCACCGTGTATGATTCTCTCGTGACGGGTCATCGCGCTGCAGTGCCGCAGGGAGCATCCTTCGTGGAAGCAGATCTGGCGGACAGCGCTATGCTCGTCAAAACGCTGAGCGATCAAAGATTTGATGCGGTCATGCACTTTGCGGCGTTCATCGAAGCGGGCGAAAGCATGAAAGACCCCGGACGCTTCTATCACAACAATCTTACGAACTCGCTCACGTTGATGGAGACTGCGGTCCGCGCGGGAGTGAAACGCTTCGTGCTTTCTTCGACGGCGGCAGTATATCAATCGAGCAACGAGCCCCTCACGGAAGAATCGCCGCTCGGTCCCACCAATGTCTATGGACACACAAAGCTGATGGTAGAGCAGGTGCTGGACTGGTACCGGCAAATCCATGGGTTGCATTTCGCGGTGCTGCGTTATTTCAACGCCTGCGGCGCACTGCCCGGGCGAGGCGAGGCGCACCAGCCCGAATCACATCTGATTCCGCTTGTGCTGCGCGTCCCCCTGGGGCAGCGGGAGTCCGCACAAATCTACGGCACGGACTATCCTACGCCTGACGGCACCTGCATCCGTGACTATATCCATATTGCCGATCTCGTCTCGGCGCACCTGCTTGCGCTGGATGGATTAGGCGAGCGCGACCGCCTGGTCTACAATCTCGGGAGCGGGAATGGATATTCGGTCCGTGAAGTGATCGAGACGGCGCGCCAGGTGACCGGGCATCCGATTCCCACCCAGGAGCTGCCGCGCCGCCCAGGCGACTCAGCACGTCTCGTTGCCTCTTCCCAAAAAATAAAACGCGAGCTCGGCTGGACTCCTGCACATGATAACTTGCAGGAGATCATGTCCAGCGCCTGGGAATGGCACAACTCTCATCCCAGGGGGTACGAGGGATAAATAACCTGACATGACCTTCACCATCGTCTTCTTCGGCTGGATCTTCTCCCTCTGCCTGCACGAGTTCTCCCACGCACTGGTCGCGTACCTGAGTGGCGACTACACGGTCCGGGAAAAGGGTTATCTCACGTTCAATCCCCTTCGGTACACGCATCCGTTGTTCTCGATTGTGCTGCCTTTACTGTTTCTCGTGATGGGAGGCATTGGCTTGCCGGGCGGCGCCGTGTATATCGAGCGCTGGCGCATTCGCAATCCGTTCCTGCTCAGTTTCATGTCTCTGGCGGGGCCACTTTCCAACCTTTTGGTCGCGATTGTCCTGGGCTTCCTTCTTCGCTTTTCTTCTTCCATTCCGGCAGCCTATCTGCCCGGGTTGTCTTTCCTGCTCGTTCTCCAGGTTTCGGCAGTGCTCTTTAACTCGATCCCTGTGCCGCCGTTTGATGGTTACAATGTACTGGAGCCCTTTCTGCCTGAGGTCATCCGCACACAGGCGGATCGTTTTAGCGGGATGGCTATCTGGGTGATCCTGCTGTTGTTCTGGTTTGTCCCCGTTGTTTCGAACTCATTCTGGGAAACTGTCTATGCGGTCTCCACAACCCTTGGGGTGGACTGGGGAATGGTGATCGCCGGGCTCGAGCGCTTCCGTTTTTGGGAGCTATAAGTCTCTCGCAACTACCACACCCGGCAACACTCTCAAGGCGACAAATGATTTGTCGCCTTTGCTTTTTAATTTGACAAATGCGACCCATTTGGTTATAATAATTGTGAAAAGTTGCACAATCGAGGAGGCAAATATGAAAATCGAGCATCTCCCCCATGTGGTGATTGTCGGTGCCGGGTTTGGCGGGTTGGAAACAGCACAGAGGCTGCGAAACGCGCCGGTAAGAATCACATTGATCAACAGGCAAAATTATCACCTGTTCCAGCCACTGCTGTATCAGGTGGCAATTGCCGGATTGGTGCCGTCTCAGATTGCCTACCCTTTGCGGACGATTTTCCGAAAACAGAGAAATCTCACGTTTCAAATGGGCGAAGTAACGTCCGTCGATTTTGATGGGCACTATGTGCGGAGCAACGGCTCAGTGATTGCCTACGATTACTTAGTCCTGGCGGTCGGCGGACAGACAAATTTCTTCGGGCTAAATGCGGTGGAAGAGAACGGCTTCCAGTTAAAGAGCATCGAAGATGCCACTGGCACGCGCAATCACTTGCTGCGGATGTTCGAGCGTGCCAGCCGGGAGGCGGATCCGGACGTTCGAAAAGCCTTGTTGACGTTTGTGGTTGTTGGAGGCGGTCCCACGGGCGTGGAAACGGCAGGCGCGCTGGCAGAACTAATCACCCATGTGTTGACAAAGGATTATCCGCACATGGACTTGCGTGAGGTACGCGTCATGCTGCTTGAAGCTACAGGGACTGTTATGACGGCATATCCGGATGAACTCCGTAAAGCCACGATGAAACTGCTGGAAGACAAAAACGTTGAAATTTTACTCAACACTCGCCTCACCGATTACAACGGACGCAGAATCACACTGGCAGACGGGAAATATATTGATGCATATACACTGATCTGGACAGCAGGCGTACGCTCGGCGAAGATCACGGACCGGCTTGGCGTCCAGCAGGCAGCCGCGGGACGGGTTCGAGTCGGACCTACGCTGCAGCTGTCGGAGCATCCCGAAGTCTTTGTCATCGGCGACGCGGCGTATGTAGAGGACAAAAAGGGTCAGCCGCTGCCCATGCTGGCGACCGTTGCCCAACAGCAGGCAAGGACTGCCGCGCGCAATATCCAACACGCTCTAAGAGGCGAAAAACTCGATCCCTTCCACTACAAGGACCCAGGTCTGCTGGCGACGATTGGGCGGAACGCGGCGGTCGCGCGCATCTGGGGGCTCTCCTTCAGCGGGTTTATCGCCTGGGTGATCTGGGTGGGACTCCACATCTTTCGCCTGATCGGATTCCGCAACCGGATCGTGGTGCTCATCAACTGGGCATGGGACTATTTCTTTTATGACAACCAGGTGAGGTTGATTACACGGGAATGAAGTCAGGCGAGCCCCTAAAGGGATACTATTGAAATGCCCGCCTACCTTCATTAAGTGGGCATCAGATTTGGATAGTTCGATACAAAATATGCCCCGAGCAGTCCAAAGGAATTGACGAGGAAATGCAGGATAATACCGGGCCAGATCGAATTCGAGCGGTGAAACACGTATGCGAGTAAACAGCCCAAAATAAAGGTGGGAATGAGGACGACAAGATCCAGATGTGCTATGGCAAAGATCGCGGCGCTGAGGAGCATGGCAGTCACCCAGCCATACCGTTCGCGGAATCCCTGAAAGAGAAAGCCCCTGAAAAATATTTCCTCTACAAGCGGCGCAAAGATCGCACCCACAATAAAAAACCAGATCGGTGAGTCCAGCTTGGCGAATAACTCCACAATGTTTTCGCCCTGTGTATCCACTCCGAACAGAAACAATAGGGCATTATGCACGATGATAATGATATAGCTCCCGATCAACAGTCCGCATCCTATGCCCAGCGTTTCCCACTTGAAACCACCAAATCTTAAATGTCTCCAATGGACGCGCCGCCAGGCGAAGATAAAGATGACTGGCAGCAGGTAGGCAAGCTCCAGCAGGACGACCGCCGAACTTTGCGCAAGCTCCGCTCTTCGTTCCTGCCCCATCATGATGACAAATATGACCACATCGATGATAGCTAACAGGACAACTCCAACCCAGTTATCCATGAATTTCCAGGGGACCGAGTAATCCTGCCCTCCGGGTGTGCTGACTGGTTCCTGTGTTTCTAAATTCATTTCTTTTCCATTTCCCGATACAGAAACCACTGGCCCTTGCGCTCATCCACGCTTTTCATGGCGCGGTCATAGTAAATATCGAAGACCTGATTCGTGTCCGTTAATACGCGAAAATAAAACCGCCCCACGTTCAATGAGCCCCGGCTGGATGCCACCACGGCATGGGCAGGGCGCATGTTACGTGCCATTTTCCCGCGCCGTGCAAAGTCACTCCAGGCAGACAGCATTTCGATCACACGATACGTCTTTTCTTCCCAAACAAACCCATTCGGGCAGTCCGGGCTTTTCTCTCGCGCAGGGGGCGTATCGAAAATCACTTCGATGGGGTGATCGAAAAAGTGGATTGGCTGGTAATCGTCTGTCAAACTACTTAAACCTTGTATGGATCGTCTGCCTGCAGGAAAGCAAGCAGCATGCCTCGCATGGAATGGTTAACGAGCCATTCCCGCACTTGTTTGGCTTTTTCGTAATCCTCTTCGCCAAGTTTTTCCAGATAGATCCGCTCCAGGTGGTTGCGGGTCTCTGTGGCACGGAGATGATCCTGCCAGGGACGCGTAAAGAATTCGTTGATGTTATCGTGCAGGTTCCGATCAATCAGCACGTCCCACTCATTGTGGTCGAGCCAGATCCCGTTGCAGTTGCGGCAGCGGTCGATGTAAAACT
>DATFHE010000170.1:0-7388 GCA_035248745.1 Anaerolineales bacterium
TGAGTAGTGGCGACAGGTGGGGAACATTTGGAGAGTCGTCATCGTCCTTCGGGTGAAATCATCCTATACATCGTAAACTCATGAAGGAGTAGAAGAATGAAACGCCCTCTGTTTATTATCCTTGCTGTAATTGCCGTTTTCCTTGTCCTTGCGTTTGCAACAAATCTCATCACACAAAGAAGTTCCAGCCCGCTGCTTTCTCGCGATTTCGGGTATGGAGGCGGTGCAGCGACAGAAGCCCCGGCGACTGCAGAAGCGCCTGCCCCGGCTGTTGATTTTTATGCTCCCGAGGGCGTAGAGACTTCCAATACAAGCAGCGTCCAGACCCGGGACCGGCTCGTCATCGAGAACGCCGACCTTGCGATCGTGGTGAACGATCCCAAGGCACGCATGGCAGAGATCAACGCCCTCGCCAATGAAATGGGCGGATACGTGGTCTCGTCCAACCTGTTCCAGTCCTTTACCTCGTTTGGACAGGAAGTGCCAGAAGCGACCATTGTCATTCGTGTCCCGTCGGAACGTTTGGACGATGCCCTGACCCGCATCAAGGAAGGCGCGATCAATATTAACTATGAGAATCGCACGGGGCAGGATATCACCAACATTTACGTGGACCTGCAGTCTCAACTGAAAGCCAAGCAGGCTGCCGAAGCCAAACTGCTCGAGATCATGGACCAGGCGACGCGCGCCGAAGACGTGCTTGCCATCTATTTGCAAGTCCAGCAGGTGCAGACCGAGATCGAGATGCTCAAAGGACAAATCCAATATTATGATGAGTCCGTTGCGACTTCAGCAATCAGCGTCCGCCTGATCGCCGAGGAAGGGACCCAGCCGATCGAGATCGGCCCGTGGACGCCTTCAGGCGCCGCGCGAGAAGCAATCCAGGATTTGATCCTCTTTGTTCAGGACTTTGTCGAAGTTCTGATCCGCTTCGTCCTGTTGACCCTGCCGGCACTGGTTCTGATCGCCATCCCGTTGTTCCTTATCTATCTCGCCGGGCGTGCCGTCTACCGCCGGGTTCGCAGGTCGAGGATGGATACTGAGGAAATATCGAGCGAAGACCTGAAGAAATAAATGTAGTTGAAACAACAAGACCTGGCAGGCTTGCTATGCAGGAGCCCGCCAGGTCTTTTGATATAACTCATCTTGTGGAAGCATGTATAATTTTCTCAATGGAAACACTGGCTCGCGATGCACAGGTATTATTCAATGTTCATCTTTCCGGGCGGCAGCTGGCGGCATTGACCCTCTATGAAAAAGAACTTCTCGAATGGAACCAGAAGTTCAATCTCACTGCCATCCGGGATGCCAAGTCCATTCGGACAAAACATTTCCTCGATTCGTTTTCCTGCGTCCTGGCGTGGAAAGGCGCACCTCCTAATCAGCTAATTGACATAGGCACCGGCGCAGGTTTTCCGGGGATCCCTCTCAAGCTCCTGTATCCAAATCTGAAACTAACGCTCGTCGAATCGGTTGGCAAGAAAGCGATGTTTTGCCAGCATATTGTTCGTGTGCTGGGGTTGGAGCAGGTAGAGGTCATCCAGGCACGGGCAGAAGATCTGGGACAAGATCTGCAGCACCGCGAAAAATATGATTGGGCTGTGGCGCGGGCGGTCGCGAACCTGCATGTGCTCAGTGAATATTTGATTCCACTCGCTCGAGTCGGAGGGAACGTTCTCGCCCAGAAAGGCGAAAGCGGACCCGAGGAAGCACAGTCCGCGGAAGGGGCAATCAAGATCCTGGGTGGGAAGTTGAAACAGTTGATCCCCGTCCATTTGCCTGGAGTTGGGGACGATCGTTATCTGGTGGTTCTAGAGAAGGTCGCGGCGACACCCCCGAAGTATCCGCGCAAGCCGGGGATTCCGATGAAACAGCCGTTGTGATTTGTAGAGGCGGGGGTCCCAGCTCCTACTCCACAATCGTAATCTTGTCTTCCTTGTTGGGGATAATGCACAGGAACTCAAACGGCTCGTTGCCAGTATTCTCATACGAATGGATCGCGCCTTCCGGAATGAATACTACATCGCCGGTTTTGACTTGATACGTCTCATCGCCGATCGTGATCGTCGCTTCCCCGCGCAGGACGTATTGTTCGTGCTCCAGAGTATTTGTGTGGCGCGGCATCCCGCCTCCCTGCTGCATGGAAAACTTCCGCAAAGCAAAGTTGGGACCTTCCTGGGAAGATATCAGGACTTGAATGGTAGTGTCCTTCCCCGCCGCCACGTTTTTCGCTTCTACATCCTCGGAATGTTTGATAGTCATAAAAAATTCTCCTTACTGGAACCACCAATTACTATTTACGGATTACGAATCAAGGTATTCCCGTATTCGTCGGCCAGGGCGTATAGGTCGGCGCGACGGGCAGGGATAGTGTCGGCAGAATTGTCATCGTCGCCAGTGGAGTGGGTGTCAGCAGTAGAGCCGCGGTCTGCGTAGGAGTCGATGACTGCGTCACAGTCGGGGTGGAAGTGTCGCGGCCCCCTCGCGTGAGTAAGCCCAGGGCAAACACAGACGCCGCGCCTACAAGCAAAACGGCGCCGGCGATCCCCCCAATGATCCAGGGCATCCAGTTTACATTTTTTCTGACAGCCAATTTGAAATGGGATGGGACGGAAATCAAGACCACGGTAATATTGTCGTGCCCCCCGCGCGCGTTCGCGATTTCGATTAATGCTCGCGAGGCTTCCTTCAAGGTGGGTTTCGACCGGATGACCTCTAAAATCTCGTCGTTCCACAGCAGGTCTGTGAGCCCGTCACTACATAAAAGCAAAATATCATTAGGCAGAAGCTGAAGCCCCTGGTTGTTCTCGGCGTGCTGGTCCCCCTCATCATTGAATAATTTCAGGCGGAAATCCGGTTCCGGCGGCATGGGCGACCCAAGATAGCGGCGGATGACGTGCACGTTTGGATGCTGGCGCGCCGCTTCCGGAGTAAGGACACCTTTCTCGATCGCCTCCTGCACCCAGCTATGGTCCACAGTCAACTGCTGGATGCGACCACTGCGAATGAGGTAAATGCGCGAGTCGCCCACATAGGCGGTATGGAGCTTATCTCCGACGATCCAGGCGGTGGCGCAGGTCGCGCCCATACCTTTCATATTTTCATTGGCGGCAGCGTGCGCGGCGATGGCGTCGCTGGCTTCTGTCACAGCGTCTTCGATCGTCTGCCGGATGTGACGCCCGTCACTGCGCGCCACCGTCTGCATCAGATGATTGACTGCCAGCTCCGCCGCTACCTCCCCGGCGCGGTGCCCGCCGATCCCATCGGCGAGAACCGCAAACAGGACGGGGGTGCGGTCGCGCTGGTCCAGCACGAAAGATGCCACGGCATACCGGTCTTCGTTGTTCTTGCCCGTCATGCCGGCATGACTCTGAGCATCCACGTTTAAGTGAGCGCGCGCAACTCGTATCATGCGGATTTCTTCGAAATAATCTTTGGCTCCGGTGTAACAGGAGGCCGGTTCAGGTCAAAGCGGTACATCAATTGCCCGAAATGAATCCGGTCGCCATGCGTCAGGCAGCGCCCCTCGCGCGCCACAGGCTCATAGTTGACCCAGGTACCTGCCACAGAGCCATGGTCATAAATGTGGAATACGCCGTCCCCATTCCGCTTGATGCGGGCATGCAGCGGCGAAATGGACGGGTCGTCCAGCACCCGAATCGATTGGACAGGATCTGTGCCGAACGTCATCTCTTTCTCGAGCACAGGGATGGGCGCCGCGCTGGCAGGTTCCCCGCCGTTGGTGAGACGTGTCAGGTATGCAGGCGCATCCGGCAGACGCAGGGTCGGCTTGGGACGGAACCAGATATTGCGGCGCGCAGGCTTGGAATTCTTTCCGTTTTTCGAGATCGTCACAGGAGGTTCCGTGAGCGCCATCACTGGCTGGGTCAGCGGATCTTCAAACTGTTTGCGCCTGGCAAGTCGTTTCTTGAACAACGCCCCTCCAACCTTGCCCCGCAAGAGAATGGTCACTAATGCCAACCCTGCCACTCCCATGGCGCCGGGAACCAGATAGTCGCGGTACCGTCCCACGAAGCCCTCGAGCCCGCCCGGTGGTTGGATGACTGTCAGAGAAATGGGAGTACCCATACTGGATTTTTGCAAGCCCAGCACATCCTCCGCTTCGACAATGATCTCGTGAGAACCGCTCGTATTGTATTGACTGATATCCCAGGTGAACGTTTCGAATGGGTCGGAGGTATTCTCAGCTACGACCTGCCCATCTACATATAATGCAGTGCGCTTCAGGTCGCGTTCATGCCCGTCGGGGAATTCGACGAGGATCTCGATCGTCTGTTTGGCGGGGAGCAATGCCTCTTCGTTGTAGGGATCATCCGGCGAGGGCTGCCGTTTGATTTGCAGGGGCGGCGAGACCAGGATCGGGTTGGGCGGCTGGACCTCCACGCTGAAGGTTTGGTCCTGGGCAGGGATCGTCCCTTGTGGCGCGTCTACCTCCATGCCCAGCGTATGATCGCCTGACGTGGTGAGAGCCGAGGTGTAGGTCAGTTCATAAATACGGCGCAGAGGGTCAAGCGCGACATTCAAGTCTGGGAAGACTTCTGCGCCGGAGAAGGCAAAGAATAACCCGCTCGTTTGTAATGCCAGCGAGTTGAAGGCGTTGGCACTGGGCGTCGTAAAAAACTGTTCTCCATCCACAAACCAGACAAAGACACGCACTTTTGAGTCGACCGCACTCTCGATAAGCGGCGCAATCGTGCTGTCGATGTTCGGATCCTCCATGTGTGGTGTGATGAAAAGAACTGCGCGCTTCGTGTCGGGCTGCGCTGTCGCAGCGACCGTATCCAGTGCGATCGCGAGCGTTTGCAAGTTCGGGGTGGTGTTGCGGAAATCCGGTTTGAACGCGTCGAGACTGACGAACCAGTCTCTCGGTTTTGCATGGGTGATCAAGGATCCGGATAACGAGATCAGGCTCAGGTCATCGCGTGAGTCAGATGGCTGTGCTTCCACCCAGAGCCGCAGCGCATCGACAATCTTTGTAAAGCGCGCGATCCCGTTCGCATCCCGCACCGCCAGGGGTGGTCCGGGGTTGATGGCGACAACAAGCTGAACCGCAGACTCAGCTTCGATCAATGTATTGACGGAACGCGGCTCGCCATCTTCAGAAAGCATCAGGTCCCCCGGCTTGAGCCCTCTGACGAACGTACCGCTCTCCTCGTACACATCCAGCAACGCTTTCACCTGAGGGAAGTTCTGTGCGTCAACAGTGGCAATCTCCGCGTACGACTGCGAAGTGGTCTGGGCGCGCGCAGAGACCGCGGGGAACAAAAGCACGCCAAAACTTAAAAGGAACGCAAGGATTCTACGCATTCGCCTCAAGTATTACGGGAGCGCTATCCAGCGGCGGCTTTGCGGTTAGCCGCATATAAGTAAGAGTCCATGCGGATTCGATGTACGCCGTCATAATTCCGTTAAGAACCAGCAGGATTGGAAGATAAATACATAAACCAACGCCCATCAATGCGAGCGGTGTCCAGCTTTGACCTTGCCCGGCAGCAAACCCAATAATGGATGGGAGTACGATGAGAAACAACGGAATTGACAGGAGGAATCCTATCACGCCAGTGAGCACTGCCAGGATAATCGACATCAGGATGACCGGACCCAGATTGGCGCGAAACACCTCCCAGCCGCGGCTGAGTGCAGGAAGAACGCGCAGATCCTCCAGAACGATCGCGTTCTCCGCCTGACGGACGATCATGCCAACAACCCACAAAACAGGGATCAGCAGGCAAAAACAACCAATCATCAGCGGTATCATGGCTACCAGACCCATCGCGCTCGGATCGCTGCCGCTGCTGGCAGAAACTGCGAAGGCAACCAGCCCTGCAACCAGTGCGGCAATGACGATCAGGACCGGGAGGGCAACGATCAGGGATAAACCAAATATACGCCAGAAATAAGGTGTGCTCTCACTGAATAATTGACCGAAGATGAGTCTTTCCGCGCCTGCCTCCGCCTGGAATGTACCACGAATTAACCCAATCCTGCCGATGGTCCCCAGGAAGATCGTCAAAGCCCAGAGCAGCACAAGAACAATACATGCCGCAACAATAAAAGTCGTTAGGTTCTCCTGAATGAACTGCAAAAAACGCATCAATTGCGGTGGGAGTTGATCGAAATCGCCATCTCCACTCCCACTGCTGCCGGTGTTGAAACGAGAGCCTCCCCGACCGCACCCTGCCAGAATTCCAAAAATCCACAGGATTCTATGCCTCCAAACGATCTGCCAGGCACGGGTAAGCACGTCTCCAAAATTGAAATTCATCCTGACTCCTTTACGATTCTCAGCGTTCTCTTCCATGATTCGATGTGGTTATTGCATCCTTCGGTTCCACCAAAATCGCAGTTATAAGCTCGGTTCTATTCCCATTCGATGGTCGCAGGCGGCTTGCTGGTAATATCATACACCACCCGATTTATTCCGTCTACTTCGTTAACGATGCGGTTTGAGACCCTTGCCAGCAGGTCATGTGGCAGGCGCGCCCAGTCGGCGGTCATGAAATCCTCTGTCGTCACCGCCCGAATCGCCGCCGCTTCCTGGTAGGTGCGCTGGTCACCCATCACGCCTACCGAGCGGACGGGGAGCAGGACCATAAACGCCTGTGAAACAATTTGCTCAGTTCCCTCAGCAGTTGAACTGCTGAGGAAACTGAGCTTCCCCAAAAACCCTGCTTTTGACAATTCCTCAAGAAGGATGGCATCCGCCGACCGCAGACGGGCTACACGCTCCCGTGTTACCTCTCCGAGACAGCGCACAGTCAGCCCCGGACCCGGAAACGGCTGCCGCCAAACAAGCGCCTCAGGCAGACCCAACGCTTCGCCCACCGCCCGGACTTCGTCCTTGAACAGGTATCGCAATGGCTCTACCAGCTCGAATTGAATATCCTCCGGCAGCCCTCCGACGTTATGGTGCGTCTTGATCTTCGCTGCTTTGTTCCGGTCGGAGGCGGACGACTCGACGACATCCGGGTAAATCGTCCCCTGCACGAGGAAGCGCGGCTGCCCCAACTGCAGGGCATGCCGTTCGAACACGCGAATAAACTTCTCACCGACAATTTTCCGTTTTTCTTCTGGTTCTGTCACCCCCTTGAGCGCGGAAAAAAACTCATCAGAGGCTTCGACCGTGATTAGCTCTGCACCTAAATTCCCCCGGAACGCCGAGGCGACCTGCTCGCCTTCGTTCTTCCGTAACAGCCCCGTATCCACAAACACCGCCACCAGCTGATCGCCGACGGCTCGATGAACCAGCGCCGCCGCCACTGAGGAATCTACACCGCCGCTGACCGCCGCGAGTACCCGTTCCTTTCCCACTTGTTTGCGGATGCGCTCGACGGATTCTTCAATGATGGATGCCGGAGTCCAAATCG
>DATFHE010000171.1:0-12258 GCA_035248745.1 Anaerolineales bacterium
ATTGCCTGGATATCCGGCGCATTTTTTGCGCTGGCTGGTGGAACACGCTGGCTCCTGCTGCTCCTGCCGGGTACCATATTGAATCGAATGTCTGAGGACTTAACGCTGATCGGCTCCGGCCGCGTCACTGCCGACAATTTATTTGATGCTTTGTCACGATCCTGGCAGGTGGCGGGGAGCGGCCCGATCCCGTTTCCGTTCGCATTTGCCAATGGGGTGAACACACCGGCACTGATGACCCACAATGGCTATGGCGTTTTGCCGAACGTCATACTCCTTTTACTGCTGTTGCTGGCAGGCAGACGGAGATCGTGGCTGGCGGGGATTCCTCTTGTAATCCTTCTTTCCGCCCTGGCACTTGCCAACGAAGTGGATTTTGCAATTTTATATTTGGGAATCATTCTGATCGCCGTTCTGTGGATGGCTCAAAACAAATCCATCCGGCCGCCGCGTTCCGCGTGGTTCTGGATGGTTGTCGTTGTGCTTGCCGGTATGGTTGCGATGGTTCAGGGGGGCATGGCGACGGAGGTCATCTATGAGCGTTTGTTTCCTTCTGCCTCCTCGTCGGACTCTTATTTCGAGGTGGGGTTTTCTCTCGTGCCACCGGCTGTTATCTCTTCCCACCTGGGCAAGCTGTCCATACTTAATCCCATCCAGTTATTAGCAGCCCTATTGGAAATTGGGCCGATGATTTTCAGTCTGCCCCTGATCTTGATCTGGGGCTACAAAGTGTTGCGAGAAGAAGAATGGTTCCCGGCGGCTGTGGCGGCTTCGGCGATTCCAAGCGCGCTATCCATTTTTGTAGAATATTCAGGGAATGCAGGGATCACCGCCACCACTCGCTTGCTTTCGAGTATGTTCTTTGTTTGCAGTGTTTACGCGGTCCCTCTCACCTGGTCATGGCTGCGAGGCAAGGCTGAGTGGAAACATGGCGTTGCGTATGCACTCGCCACCATGGCGATGCTTGGAGGGATAATCCTCTTTGCAATCGAGCTGATCGCCATCCCGCGCCCGGTCTATGGAGAATTTATCTCCGATATGGACGCGCGTTTCTATGAGGAATACTGGGATCGACTCTCTCCTCCCTCTGCCTGGGTGTTTGACCCTTCGACCTCGCGTGCCCCCACGGTGTTTGGTCGTCAGGCAAACTCCACCATTTACTGGGGCGTCCAGCAGCCGCAATTCCTGGCACTGGTCGAAAACCCAAATCCTTACCAGTTGAATACTGCAGGGTATAGCTACATCTATGCGGATAAAGAATACTGGAAGGGATATGCAGTGCAGCTCGAACAGCCATGTGTAAAGGTGTTGAAGACTGTCGAAGGCGCCAAGCTTTCACACGGCGAGCTCATCCCTGATTTCCGGCAGCTGGCAGACATCTCTGGATGTAAATGAAGCTCATCCTGCCTTCCCGCCTCATCTTTTGGCGCTGGGTCTTTACCGTCACCGGGTTGCTCCCCCTTCTTACCATCTACCAGATCCTTAGTGGCGCACCAAAATTAGGTGTGGATCTTTCTGCCAGCCTGGCTTGGCAAGGATTGATCGCGGTTCTTGCTCTGGTGGGTTTGCTTTCGCTCTGCCTCCTTGCTCTGACCTTTTCGCGTTCTCGCGAGAGTGTCCTCTCCCTGGTGGAAACCCCGGACTCCATCACAAAGAACGGTGCCTGGATGGGCATCATACTTATTGCTGCTGGTTTAGCAGGCTTCACGATCCTATTCATGTTCCCGAAAGTGCAAAGCCTCGTTGGCGGGTTTGGCTGGATGCGCTTCCTCATCTTCTGGTCCTTCAGCCTGATTGGGATGTGGGGGATTAAATTCCTTCGTAAGGAAATCCCCTGGTGGATCGCGTTGATTGCGATCGTTCTGTGTCAGTCTACGCTGCATCTCTTACTCGTCTACTGGCCACGCGTCACGGATTATCCGTTTGCGATGGGATGGTCAGAAACCAGCCGCTTCTATTTCCCATCCTTGTTTCTCTCCGAAACAGTGTACGGGCAGGAATATCCCTGGCCCATCTTACATCCCACGCTGCATTTATTGCTTGCGCCTCCTTATCTCTTTGATGCATCGCTCTGGTTTCACCGCCTCTGGCAGGTGGCAATCCGCTATCTCTTGGTGGGGGCAGTTATCCCGGTGTTAATGATGAGGCTTTCCCTACAGGGACGTGCCACGCGCTGGCTCGTGGGGTTATGGATGTTCCTCTTTTTGTTCATGGGTCCCGTCTATTTTCACCTGACGATTCCTGTTATCCTCGTACTGTGGGGATTCTCTCGCGAGCGAGACAGGAAAACCTGGGTTGTGGTGACCCTGGCATCCATCTGGTGCGGGTGGAGCCGCCTGAACTGGTATCCCGTACCGGGCATGATCGCAGCAGTTCTCTATTTGATGGAAGTTCCTTATCGAGGCAAAACGATCTGGAGTTACCTGCTGAAGCCCGCCTTGTGGTTCATCTCAGGTACCGTGATTGCTTATCTATCTCAAAGAGTTTACATTGCTCTTTCAGGCATCCCCGAAAGCGGAATCTTTTTCACAAGCCTCGCCTCTGACCTGTTGTGGTACCGGCTTTTGCCTAATGCTTCTTACTTCCTGGGTATATTGCCCGGAGCGCTGCTGGCATCGCTTCCACTGTGGATCACCATGTATATCGTGATTCGCTCACGAAGAAATGATTGGCATCCCATCCGGCTGGTGCTGATATTCGCGGCACTGCTTGTTCTTTTCCTGGGCGGCTTGGTCGTGAGCCTTAAGATTGGCGGCGGAGCAAACCTCCATAATATGGATGCGTATTTCAGCATGTCCTTGATTGTGTTTGCCTATATTGTGTTTGCGCGCTATCAGCCTGAGGAGGGCGGAGCGGCAGAGTCCGTCCCTTTACACTGGCTTCTGATTGCCGCGTTGATCGTCATGCCTGCCTGGTCGTACCTGCAGTTCAATATCGGTAGAGCACCGCGTGATACATCTCGCACGCAGAATGTATTGGGGCAGCTTCAGGCGCGCATGGATCAAGTCAACGCGCAGGGAGGCGAGATCCTCTTTATCACCCAGCGGCACTTGATCTCGATGCACATGCTGGATGGCGTGACCCTTGTCCCGGAGTATGAACGAGAAGACCTGATGGAAATCGCCATGGCAAACGACCTTCAACATATTCAAATCTTTCGCGAGGATATGGAGGAGCAACGGTTCGCGTTGATCGTTGTTGATCCGTTGAACTACAATGTTTTGTCGAGGCAGCGCAGCTTCGCGGAGGAGAATAACGTCTGGGTGACGCGGATTATGAAGCACATCCTGTGTAATTATCGCGAAGAGATGGTTTTCCCTGAAGATGAGATCGCGCTGTATGTGCCGCAGGAGGGTGCGCGGCAGTGTCCCTGATTATTTCTCAAGAATCACCAAAAGCCGCGTAGCAAACAGAATTGGAAATAGATCGAGAGCTTTTTCCAGCTTTCGAATTACAGGCAGCGCGGAGGTTGGGTATAACTGCGGTTTGGAAAACCCACCCGAAGCCGCGTAAGCAATGGCGGAACGCCGTTGGGTTTTGATGGTCTGCCAGTTCCTTAATTGATGGCGGAAACGCTTCCCGAGAAAGACCCGGCTTGCATTTCCCTGCGCCGCGTAGTAATCAATTTGTTCCGGCGACCAGCCTTCTGGCGCTTCCCAGTCGATTCGTTTTGTCAGTGCAACCGGTTCATCATGTAATGGGCCATACACCAGCAGTCCCAGCGCGCTGATACAGGGTTCCAGCATGATGACGCGCCCACCCTTGTGCAGGACGCGCGAAAACTCCTTCAAAGCGGTGCCCGGATATTTCAGGTGATGGAAGACATCGGTCAGAATCAGGTCAGAAACAGACTCGTCCCCAAACGATAGGTGATAGGCATTTTCTACCTGATCGATCCACGGGTTGGGAAATAGATCGGTGCGGAGGCAACTTGGGATGAATTCATGGATATTCCCCAGGCCGGAGCCCAGCTCGACGATTTTGCTCTCCGGCAGATTGCTCAATTTCGTGGCGATCAGGCGATAGAAATCTCCATATAGGGTTTGTAGAATAGGCTTCTGATTCCAGTACTCGGAATTCTTTTCGATCGAATCCTGATGCAGGTCAATTCCCATGAATACGCTGCTTACTTGATGAAATGACCAATCTCATATACATTTCCGAAGATCGCTGGAGTGCTTTTCATGGGCATGACTCGTACTTGTTTGAAATGTTTCGATGCCGCCGCAGCTACATCCTGCTCAGTAGAGAAATGATGCTTGCGGATGTTATAGCCAAGTAAGGCAAACATGGCGACCATAAACGGCCGTTCCACAGGCACCCCGTAGACGACCTGCCCACCCAGCTTGAGGACACGTTTGATCTCGGAAAACGCACGTTCGAGATCCTCAGGTTTCAGGTGTTCCAGAATGCTGATGAGAAGCACGGTGTCAAATTGATTATCCTGATACGGCAGATTAAGCACGTTTCCATTCCGTAATTCCGGCTTGATTCCTAAAGAGGCAAAGACCTGCGCAACTTCGTTCACATCGCACGAGAGGTCCAGCCCGTAGATCTTTTTGTACATCTCATTCAGGTTGAGAAAGGTCAGACCGCTGCCGAAGCCAACCTCAAGGATGGAATCGCCGCCTTTGCATTCCGCCAGGCATAACTCCACACGCCGGCGGTACATCCGCCCAAAGATCGGTAAAAAGTAAAAGATGACAGAATATTCACGGCGCACACCGCGATATTGCTTATAGGGAAGTAGTTTTAAAGAGGAAATCATCGAAGCTCCATTACACAAACTTAATGCGCTGCGCAGCGAAAACCACCATTCGCAGCAATAATAAACCATGCTTCCAGCGCGAGATATTGGTCGAGCCATACGTCCGCTCTCGATAACGGATCGGAAGATCTACGATCTTACGGTTGAGCTTGGCAGCGCCGAAGATCAGATCATAATCGCCGAATGGGTCGAAATCGCCAAAATAGGAGCGATTGGCGGCGATCTGTTCGTAGTCGCGTCTCCAGAAGACCTTTGTCCCGCACAGGGTATCCTTGATGGGCTGCCCCAGCAGCCATGAGAAGGCCAGGCTGAAGAACTTGTTGCCAAGAAAATTAAGCGCGCGCATCGCTTCCTTTTCCATCGGATAGACCAGTCGCACTCCATTGATGAATTCACCCTTCCCCGAGACCAGCGCCTCATAAAAACGCGGCAGGTCTTCCGGGGGAACCGTCAGGTCGGCATCCAGGATCATCAGCACATCCCCTTTGGCTCTGGAGAATCCCAGTCGCACCGCGTCCGCTTTGCCGATCCCTCTCTGGCGCAGGAGCAGACTCGGCGTGGATGGATGTGCTGCCTTCTCGCGTTCGATCGCTGCGTAGGTGTCATCCCGGGAATGTCCCTCCACAAAGATGATCTCGGTCCCGCCTCCCATTTTGGGTGTCCGTTCGAAAATGGCTTTGATATTCCCCGACTCATTGCGTGCCGGGACAATCACAGAAACGGTCGGTTCTTCGGCACGCTCCTGCACGGGGCGGACTACGCGAGCAATCGAAAAGTTAGAGAGCGCCAGCTCGCTAAAGGGCCACAACCGGACGAGGACCCGATTTGCAAATCCACCGAGCGGCAGGGGCCACAGGATTTCCTGGGTGATACGAACCGTCTCCAGATTTGCTAACCGCAGCAACGCGTTGATATCTTCACGCGTCAACCAGTTCTGAAACAGCGTGGGACCTGCCAGGTTGAGTGTGCGGGCAATGCTGAGTGGAAGCTGCCAGAGCCTGCTGTAAAAGTTCAAAATGATCCGCGTATGCGGTGTGCAGAGCTGCCCAAGTTCTTCAAAGACGCGCTGTACATCCCAGAGATCGTTCACCAGGTCAGACAAAATGATGACATCGAATTTCTCTGTGATCCCAGAAAGGTCGTGCGCATCTGCATGGATGAACTCCAATTCTGGATACTGTTCCCTGGCACGGCAGATCATTTCTTTGGAAAAATCAATTCCCACCCCGCGCGTCGGCTTCAGGGAAGCCAGTAAATGTCCCTCGGCACAGCCCAGCTCAAGAATCGTTTGATTCGCGCTGACGTGAAAGCGGTAGATTTCCTGCAGACGGCGGTGATACCAGCGTCCCATGCCCTGCCAGGAGTCTCGCTTGCGTGCCATGCTATCCCAGTGGGCGATACGGGCTTGCTGATACGCCCGGGCGGCAGCATCCGGAAATGAAGCGGGTTTCATAAGTGCTTGATTTTACGTGGATACGGAAAGATTGAAAAGGCGACCTGCTGTATCCTGTATGCTATACTGAAATCGTGAACGGACAAACCCGCTCTTCCATTAAACCCGGTATGACCGTCCTGATCGTCCTCAAGCAGGATCAGCGTACGGGAAAGTTGACCAGAGGCATTGTGAAAGAGATTCTCACCAAGTCCCCGACTCATCCGCACGGGATCAAAGTCCGTTTGGAGAGTGGCGCTGTGGGACGTGTGAAGGAAATTGTTCCCTAATTCTTTGAAGGAATATATATGTCCCGCTCAACTCCGCCTTCGGTTCGTTATGTGGTCTTTCATACACCTGGTCCGAAGTGGCAGTACGGCGTGGACTTCCGGGAACAGGAAGGGGTGCGGGCGGTATGATAGTCGCTACGAAAGACGTCCCACGCGAGGAGCTAGAGGCATTTGCGGCAGCGGACCCGGGCGCCTGGCTGATTGCGATGGAGCATCCCAATGGAATATAAATCAGATGAGGTACTATGATCCGAAAACTTGCACATCTCAACTTTGTCACGAATGACCTGGAAAAAATCATTGATTTCTACGTGAACAAACTCGGGATGAAAGTCAAATTTACGCTGGATACCGAAGAAGGAAAGCCCTTTGGATATTATTTTGCCTGCGGTGACACCACCTTCCTCGAATTCTTCGATCAGGCGATGGCAGCCGAAGTCTGGGGAGGAAAGGTCGAGCCGCTTGCGATTGGCACGCGTTACAAACATTTCTGCCTGGAAGTCACCGGGCTGGATGAATTTTGCAGGATGCTAAAAGACAAAGGTGTGGAAGTCTCCGAGATCAAACTTGGCATGGACAACTCCCGCCAGGCCTGGATTGCCGACCCGGATGGCAATGCGATCGAATTGATGGAATACGGCTATTCGAGCCTCCAGCTCTCCGGATGACCTATGTACAAGCCCAACCCTCAATCTGAGTTCCGCGTCAAGTGTGACTTCCGCGTCGATTTCACAAACGGTGGTTATGTGGAAGGGCGCGAGTTCCTGCTCGATTTAGAAGGCGACAGCGTCTCTGAGGAGAACCTCAAAGAGATGATCGTCGAGTCCATGAATCTGGCGAAGGCAGGTGATGTAAGGATTTTCAAAAAGGAAATTGTTCGCCGCGGGGAACATCAGGATGCGTTTGAATCGTAAAGTGAGAAAGAAACGGAGCACTTTTCAGTGCTCCGTTTTGTCGGTTAGCGAACAATCACCGCATCGATAGAGCCGTTCGTGTTCGAATTGGATGCAACGAAAACCAGTTTGAGTATGTGCTGTCCGGGCGAGAGCTGACCGGGGTAATCCCAGCGTGCTTTATAGGTGCTGGTGCTGAGTCGTTCATCGATTGTGCCGATCAGAACATTATCCACGTACACATCGACCGTTCGATAGCTGGGACCGCCTTTGTAGATCACGCTGAACGACTGCCCCGTAAACTGGAAGGTTACCAAGGAGTCAGTCGTAGACGTCCGTGCAAAGGAACCGTCAATGGCGTACGGACTGACCTCTTCCAGCCACCCAGCTGAATAGACGAAGGCGCTGTGTTTGTTATCGTAGCGTGTTTCCTGAGATGGCTGCACAGTTGGAGCCGTGACTGTAAAGGACTGAATCGCGGCAGGCGAAGATGCTGGTGAGGAAATGGGTGCTGAGAGCATAGCAGTAACGGGTGCCGAAGTGCTCGTCGGCGGAACCGGGCTGGCTGTGTTCTCTGGCGTGGCAGGCGGCAACGTGTTCGTGGGCTGAACCAGGGTTGGAACAGAGCTTACTGTGCTCGTCGGCAATGTTCGGGTGGCGGTTGGACTGGACAAGACCTGTGTGCTGGTAGACACAGTCGGGTTGAAAAATTGAATCGCGCCCATATCAAACATCGGACCGCGCAGCTGGGAATAAAAGTCCAGTCCAATGCCAATATGTAGAGCTGCTCTTGCAGCCGGTGATGCGCTGGAAGGCCGATAGCTTGCGGTTGTATATCCAGGCGTGGTTGCAAACTTTGGATCCCCGTAGCGGTCCCCTGGGCTGCGAAAGGCTACCGGAGGAGCCACCTTCCACAGATTATTCTGGAACTTGATCCCAGTCGGGCTGTCGATAGCAGTTAGGTTATTCTGTGCCTGCCAGATAATATTGTTGGCAATCAAAGATCCCGCCTGCGCGCTTTCATAGACGATGCTTAGAGCAGCGTTCGTGCTGCCATACAGGGTATTGTAAGCAATGATTGCATTTTTCAGACCGCCGCCAATCACACCTGCGTCCGCCCCCATATAACGCACTCCGTTGCGGCAAAACGCAACAATGTTGTTGAGCACGCGCGCATTTTTTAGCCGGGCGCCCCAGCCTGGATAATATTCTTCGGCGAGACCAATACCAACTGCCGGTAAACCACTGCGCTCAAATCCGCTGTGGGGCGTGCAATAAACAAAATTTCGTTCGATCAGCGCATTTTCTGAATTGGTATAAATATTGACCGAGTAGTTGTTATAGACTTTGTTGTCACGGATTGTCACGTAAACACCACGAGACCCGATGCCTTCTCCATAGTTGTTGTGGACAACATTTCCCTGGATCAAGACATTATAGCTTTGACGGATCTTGATCGCGGATCCCCATCCGCTGGGAAGTACACGGGCAGCATTAGAAAGAACTGTATAGAGTACATGGCTGTTCAGGATCTTGATGTTGAAGGAATCGTTGGCCTGAATACCGTGACTTGTACAGGTGTACACAGACAATCCACCGACAGTGATGTTGTTGCCTGCCAGATTTACACAGACATCATTGGAATTCTTAACGACCAGGCCTGTGACATGTATGTACGACGCACGCACATCGAGTCCATGCGTTTTCGCTTTTTGCATATCGATGACGACGTTGCCGCCCACTGGCTTCACGGTGATCCATGCGATGCTGGTGCCACTTTTTGTGATCTCCAGTTGCTGGTTGTACACCCCCGCATAGATATTCAAGGTGCTCCCTGCGGTTAATACAGAATTTGCTTTTGCAAATGTCCGAAATGGGGCAGACGCCGTCCCGGGGTTTGTATCTTTTCCGGAGGGAGATACATAATAGACCTTCCCCGCCGCTTTTGCGTGGATCGTATTCCCCAGGATCAGGGCGAGCATCAGGAGCAAGCCTGCAATTCGATGGATCGCTATATTCATCGTTTTCTCCTGCGAGCAATCACGGCGTAGGCGATCACTTTGTGTTGATAAAAGAAGATAGGGATTAATGGCATGTTGAACCTTGTTGAAAATAAAAACGATGACTTGTAGGACAGTGCTCAATAGTATTCGCAGTGGATTAAAAAAGCATGGGATTGGAGACCAAAACCGTTGTCAGTTCTGTAAGCATGATACATAGGTCATGGTTTAGATAAAAACTTCGTGAAAATTTTAGAATAGTATTGCAAATGAATTGCAAACTCATTCCCATATACGATCGTCTACCTGTCCTTTGGTTACGGAGTGCATATGCTATACTCGCCGCGTGCAAGTAAACTTGTGTTGCCTGGTTTATCTCACCCTGTGATTCGCAATCTGGATTAAGTGTGGAAACTCTTTCGTCTTTCGTTTTTCCTTTGCTGGGGTATCTTTCTGGTTCTCTTCCCTTTTCAGTCTGGGTAACGCGCCTTGCCAAAGGCGTAGATGTGCGGGATGCGGGCTCCGGTCATGCAACCACGACCAATACGATCCGTCAGGCGGGGTTTGGCTGGGGCGCGCTGGTGGCAGTCCTGGATGTGGCGAAAGGATTCATCCCTACACTGCTCGCCGTCCGGTATTCGGGGGAAGCCTGGGTCATCATTCTTACAGCCGCGCTGGGAGTTGTGGGGCATTGCTGGCCCCTTTTCGGTCAGTTTCGCGGTGGGATGGGGCTGGCGCCATTTGCGGGAGCATTGTTTGTGGTGAATTGGTTATCCGTCGTAATTGGTTTAGGCTTATTGCTCACTCTTTTGTTCACCCTCCGCCATGGCGCGCGTGCCGGCGTACTTACAGGCGTTCTGATGCCCCCGCTCTTCTGGCTTTTCCATTTTCGCGACCTCGAGTTTTGGATCGCCCTCGCCTGCGGACTGGTGATTGCCTACCGTTTTCTGATCGACTGGAATCGAAAATACCGTGAACTCTGGCTGGACCGGGAGAAGCCAGGTTCATGAAACTTGGCATCGTCACAGATTCAACCTGTGATCTCCCGGGGTTTCTCGTCGAACAGTATGCGCTTGAGGTGGTGCCGTGTATTCTCGTGATGGGTGGCAAGGAATACGTGGATGGAAAAGACATCACGCGCGAAGAATTTTACAAGCAGTTACCCGTTCTCACAACGCAGCCGACAACCGCTGCGCCTTCGATCCGCGATTTCTCTACCCGATACGATTCTCTCCTTACACGCGGCTGTGACCATATTTTGTCCATCCACGCCGCCAGCACGTTGACCTCTATCCTGAACATCGCGCGGCAGGCAGCCGGTGAATTTCCGGACCGTGTGACCTGTATCGACAGCGCCTCTCTTTCGTTAGGGATGGGTTTTCAGGTGCTCGCCGCTGCGGAAGCCGGCGAGTTGGGGCTGGGAGCTGCACTGGATGCGATCCAGTCTACAAAAAATCGTGTCCAGGTCTTTGCTGCCCTGGACACGATGGAATACCTCAAACGCAGCGGGCGCGTCCCGGCTGCAGTTGCCATGCTAGGAAGCCTCTTGCACATCAAGCCATTGATCGAACTGACAAATGGGAAAGTCAAAGCAGTGGGAGCCGTACGCACCACACGTCAGGCGAATGAACGGATGTCCAGACTTTTACTGGAAGGCGGTTTATTGGAACGGTTGGCAATCCTGCACACAGGCGCTGAAATGCGTGCCCGTGAATTTTTGAATGAGCTCATGCAATTGTCCAGCCAATCTGTGCCGCGGGATATCTTGATGGTCAACGTGACCACGGTCATCGGTACACATGTGGGTCCGCATGGGCTGGGGGTTGCAGTGATACGAAAATAACCAGTCTCTTCCATGTATCCTGTGACGGTCAACCCATCTCCCTCGCATGATAAAATACCTTTATGCAGCCGTCTTTAGAAAAGTTACGCAAATTCTTTCGTCTCGAACACGAAAATGGATACAACAACATCGCCATTATCGGGGGGCTTGCCAAAATGCTCGATTACTGGGAAGGCGATGCCCGCGCCGATGGAATTCAGGAAGAGATCATTCAAGCTGTCATTCAAAGACTCCGCTCGTATGACGGGCTCACTCCACAGTCACGCGTCGATGCGCTGAAGGGCTTGTGGAAGCGGATTGGCGAGACGTACCCTGAAGCGCAGCAAAAGCCGCGCAATGGAACCCCGAATCGACGTCCCCCTGTGAATAGTGTTGTAGAAGAAAAAAGCGAAGCCATCGAGCAGCAACCCGAACCGCGCCCCAGGGAATCTGCTCCGCGTGAGGCACAAAAGCAGGAACGCGCGCAGCGGGAGCGTCCCGCGCCGCCGCCGCGCTCGGAGATTACACCCGGTGCGAAGGCTTCCGGTACACCAGCCGCCCTCGACGCCAAGTTGACCGTCCTTCAGGGGATCGGTCCAAAACATGCGGACACGCTCAGCAAACTCGGCCTGCAAACGCTCGGTGATATGCTCTATTACTACCCGCGCCGCTACGACGACTATTCCTCCCTTAAGCCGATCAAAGATTTGTTTTATGGCGAGCAGGTGACTGTGATCGGGACAATCCAAAGCGTGCATTCACGCCCCATCCGCGGAGGCAAAGCGACGATCATCGAAACGATCATCAGCGATGGCACGGCGGGACTGCGCCTGTCATTCTTCAATCAGCCCTGGCTGGCGAATCGGTTCAAGGCAGGTGATGCGATCTCTGTTTCGGGTAAGGTCGATCAATACCTGGGCAGGCTGGTGATGAACAGCCCCGACTGGGAGTCGGTTGAAGTGGAAAGCCTGCATACCAACCGCATTGTGCCTGTGTACTCGTTGACCGAACGCATCACGCAGAAATGGCTGCGCAATGTGATGAAGCAGGTGG
>DATFHE010000172.1:0-4002 GCA_035248745.1 Anaerolineales bacterium
CAAAAACCCCTGTATTGAAAATGAAAAGCGCCCGAGTGGGCGCTTTTCTGCTTTCTGCGTTTATGACCTTTGCGATCGCGATAGACCGGCAATTGCTTTCAATAATGCATTTGCCACGAGTTGACCAGACTGCTCGCGGTGCGGGCGTTGTGCCATCGGTCCGGATGACATGAGAGCGGTCAGGGCTGCCTGCACATTATCCTGCCCCTGCTGCTTTGCACTCATGAACGTCATGCCGGCGCTCAGAAGGGCATTCAAGTCAATTCCCTGGGTTTGTTGTGGCGCTTGCTGCCCTCCGAGTAATGACCCGAGCAAATCTGTGCCCGCCTGTGGAGAGGCTTGCCCTCCTCCCAACAAAGACTGAATGAGTAACAGCGCGTTATCTGGGGAGATGGCTTGCTGTCCTTCGAATTGCCGTGCTGCCTGCGCCAAGCCCTGTGCATAGACATGGGCTGACCCGTTATTGGCATTTTGTCCCAGATATTCACTGGCATAGCGGAGCTGCTGAGCTGGAGGGGTGCCTCGCTGAGTTGCCATCGCCTGCGAGATCATTTTGAAGGCTTGTACCATGTTATCGCCATGGTTCTGATTCTCGGCATCTGCCTGATTCAGCGTCGATCGATTCGCCGCCAGCGTTTTGGCAGCTACATTGAACACGGCGGATAGATCCGTGCCTCTGGCTGGCGAACGAGAAGGCGTCTTTCGTACCGTGGTCCTGGCAGAAGTCCCCCCGGTTCTCGGTCTTTTATTCATGCTTGGATATCCTTTCCTGTTATGAAATGGGTTCTAGAAAATAACCCGACTGATTGAGAGGCGTTTCTGCCGACCAACCCTCCGTGCCATCGGGAAGGCGGATCTGCCACCACAAGTAGGCGCGTTCTCCTACGGGTGTGCAGACGGGGCCGCCAATGACTTCCACCTGCGCGCCTGTTGGACTGACCTGCAGGATGGGAGCTGTGATCGAAGCATCACCGCGCAGATTGAGCCTCTGAAGTACACGCGCTTCTTGTCCAACTGCCAGGCGGCTTGGTGAGCTGGTATTACAGGCGGCGGTTTCTCCTGAAGCAGGAGTTTCGGCTGCGGTGCTGGTTGCTGTAGATTCGGCACTCGCTGGTTCTGGAGATACAGTCGGCGTCGGGTCGCCGGAGGCAGGGGTCTCTGTCACTACAACGGTTGCTGTAGACTCTGCGCTCGCTGGTTCCGGGGAGGCAGTGACAGTCGCGTCACTGGAAGTCGAAGTCGCAGTAGGTTCCGTCAACGTAGCGGAATCCGTTGCAGCAACCGTTGACTGTATCGGTGCGGCTGTGAAGGTCTCCGTCGCATTTGAAGGCGAATCAGTTAATGTCGAGTCCGGCGGTAAGACAGGCTCTTCGGTCGTGATTGGAGAAGCGCTTGGTTCTGCGGTGCTGGCCGGGGTGGCGTTTGTCGCACATCCCCGCAGGAGCATGAGGAGAATGATAATCGCGAGAATAACCGTGACGATTAACTTAAACCGGTCGTAGGTGGGAGCACTCGCTCGTTCCATGGTCTCACCTATTTCCGTTTCGCCAGGTCACGTGCCTGTTGTAAGAGTGACTCCTCGTTTGCAAGCCGTTCGATAGCCTTGCCCAGGATGCTTCTCAGATCTGCGGGAGTTAACCCTCCAAGCTGTTCGAACGTATAAACGCCTGCATCGTTTAGCTTGCGCTCGATCACTGTACCAATCCCCTTAATCACTTTGAGATCATCTGGCACCACAGGAGCGGGAGGTGCAATCTCCTGAACTTGCACAGCCGAGGGTTGATCTGTTATCGAAGCCGGGTGACCGCTGGGGATCTCTGCATTGGTATACCGCCTCCGCCAGTATAAGTAGTCAATCACCCACTCGATGAGCCAGCCAATCAGCAAACCAAGAACAAAGGTGAACAGGGGATTCATAGTTCCTCCAAGATTCAGATTTGGATCGATCCGGCATGTATGCCTCAGCAGTGTGTTTTGATTATATCAGTCATCATCACGGCAAATGAGCCCGACAAATGGGAGTCTCGCCGTTCTGAGGTGCGTGACGTTTCTCAAGACTGCGGGTTGTAGAGGTTACAACTCTGTGATTCGGGCCAAGCGCAGGGAACATCTCAATTTGTCTTAGTTCAAAACCAACAAGGAGAATCAAAATGAAACTCTCTGCACCAAAGATAGTCACCTGGTGGGTGGCTGTTGTCCTCGGCGTCCTTGGATTCCTGGCCAACTTTATGGCTCTGCCGGTCATTGGCGGATTCAGCTTCTGGTTGTTGTTTCTAGGGTTCGCGATCCTGGCTGTTGCCACGTTTATGGAAGGGATGTAGACTTAAGAGAACATCTAAACCGCTGGCAGAATGGCCCGTTCTGCCGGCGGTTGCTTCGAGATTCCGAGAGAAGCCGTTCACGTTTCAACCAATTAGCAGTTCTGTGTTTCCACTAACCACAAAAGGAGTTTGATATGTCTGTCGCTCGAGTGAGTGAGATCAAAGCATCGTCTGCTGAGAGTTTCGATGATGCCATGCGTCAGGGAATTGCGCGTGCTGTGAAGACGCTTCGGAACGTCAAATCTGCCTGGGTTCAGAATGAGGATGTGCAGATTGACGAGAATGGCAACATCACAGAGTATCGTGTCCAATTGAAAGTCACATTTGTCCTGGACGATTAAACGAAAACGCATGTTAAGGAAAAGCGCCCTCACGGGCGCTTTTTATTTTGATAACGTATCCTACGTCGATTTCTAATTTCGCCTTTAACCACAAGCAATCATTTCCACCTCGGGATCTTCTGCCAAATTCCAGACCCGGTCGAACTCCTGGGTGTAGAGGCGGGCGATCTCGGGGTTGTCAATAATGATCACATTTTCATCATTGTTTTCTTCGGCATTCGTGGAAAAATTCAGTGAGCCTGTAATTACAATTCGTTCATCGACCACGATCACTTTGTGATGCAAAAAGCCAGGGTTACCATCCTGTTTCACAGGAACACTTCTGCACATTAACGTGCGGAGTTCGGCAGCTTCCGTCTCACTGCCAACCTTCTCGAAAACCCCGGCGACATCCACACCAGCTTTGAAGCGCTGACTCATGGTATCGGCGAGCGGATAATCGGTAAAGCTGAATGCGAGGAAACGGATGCTCTGCGTCGCGGATTGCACGATTGGAACGATCGCATTTTCAAGAGCCGGATCTTCTGAAGTAAAGACAACGATGATCTTCGAACCATTGATGGTGACAACCTGCTGGTCCAGGGTGGAAGGCGACCTCGGTCCAAATTGCCCAGCCCACATCTCCTGAAATTCGCTCTCATAGATGGCAGCCAGCTCTGGTGATTGTATAACAATTACATTATTGTCCTGATCAAAGACTCCATTCTCAGTGACATTGGTGGAGCCGGTCCAGACGATCTGCCCGTCGAAGATCCAAAACTTGTTATGCATCAGTGCCGAGCGCGTATCCGAACGAACTTCAATCCCGGCATCTTGCAGCATCGCGAATTGACCATGCCCCGGCTCCTCATCGGCTTCTATACCGTGCTCGTCGTCGGTCACCCAGCGTACGTCCACGCCGCGCTCTTTGGCAGCAATCAATGCCTCTGCTACAGGCGTCAGATCGAATTCAAACGCGGCGATATGAATGCTGGTCTGCGCGGCGTTGATCTTCTCGATCAACCGTCCTGCTACAGAGCTCTGCCAGTCATCGGGATTATTTATATTGACCGGATCGGTGAAATAGACCTCCCACCAGGTTCCGCTTGCATTCGCCGCGGTGGGAGCATTTGCAGTAGGTGAGGTTTGGGTTACAACGACCGCCGTCGAGGTTCCCGTGCCGAAAACACCACCAGGGTCTCTCCCCGTAATCGAGTAATAGATACCAAGGATGAACAGAATGATTAGTACAAATAACGTCACCGACGCATTAGCGTTCGTCTTCGATTTGGCGCGGCGCCTGGGCATGGGTTCTCCTTAACCTCGTTGTTCGAGCAAATCTTGCAACTTCAAGATCAGCT
>DATFHE010000173.1:0-2540 GCA_035248745.1 Anaerolineales bacterium
GATTTCTTCCTGGATTAAGTCCTTCTCACCCTGGCGTTGACTAGCCTTTTGTTTGCAGGTATCCTTAACACATCTTTGTCATTGCGAGGAGCCGACAAAGCAGTCTCCTTATAAACCATGAGATTGCTTTGCCGCAAAGCGGCTCGCAATGACACTTTCCGGTGTAATACATGAATCAAAATCTCTCTCGTCGTGACTTTCTCAAAATCGCAGGTGTTGGCCTTGGGGCTTTAGCGTTTCGCCCTCCCAAAGGCTTCGACTTTGAGTATCTCTCCGCGCCTAAACGGCTGCCCCAATTCCCTGAAAGCGACATCATTGGGCGCGTGTTGGAAAATGGCATACGGTTGCGCAGCCAGCCCAACGGGGATGATACGATAGGCACAGTGCTCGCAGAAATGCCTGCCGATACGCTTGTGGAATGGGGGCGACAGGTGGTAGGTAACGTGACTGGCTTGACCAACCAGCGCTTTGTGGAAACTCCTCAGGGCTATATTTATTCCTCAGTGCTTCAGCCTGCTCGTAACATGCCGAATACACCTATCAGTGAGATGCCTGCCGGTCAATCCGGTTTTTGGGCGGAAGTGACAGTACCATATGTCGATCTTGCGCATGATGGCGTGGTCGCATCCCCATGGATGCAGGATCACATCTCCTTTAACTTTCCACCGCGTTTGTATTATGGTCAAGTCGTGTGGATCGACCGCATCCGCACTGAAAATGGTTTTGTGGAATACCGTTGGAACGAGGATGTTCCCCACGGCTATGGCTATGGCGCCTATGGCGAGTTCTTCTGGGGCGATGGCGCAGGCTTTAAGGTGCTGACGGACGCGGATGTCGCGCCTATCAATCCGGATGTTGACCCGAATGAAAAAAAGATTGATGCCAATCTCGACAACCAGACTTTATCTTGTTATGAAGGGAATACGGAAGTTTACTTTTGCCGTATTTCCAGTGGGTTAGGTATCGATCTTGGCACCGGACAGCCAAGTGACAAACTGGCAACACCGGTGGGGAATCTTCTGACCCATTGGAAAATCATGTCTTTGAATATGACCGCTGGCACGTTCCAGTCCGGGTATTCCACGCCTGCCGTTCCCTGGTCCACGATGATTAGTGGTGACGGTGTTGCGATTCACGGCGCGTTCTGGCATAACGCGTTCGGGGAGAAACGCTCGCATGGCTGCATCAACGTCACGCCCGAAGATGCGAAATGGATCTTCCGCTGGACGACTCCCTACGTGCCCCTGACGCAGAGCGAAATGCGCGTGTCGCTGCCAGATCATGGCACGATTGTCGTGAGCACAGAGACCAGGATATAAAGTAACGCATGGACATTGCACAGGTCACCATTGGGCTTGCGTTTCTCGCGGGGTTGGCATCTTTCCTTTCCCCGTGCGTGTTTTCGCTTGTCCCTGCCTATGTCGGGTATCTGGGCGGGCGGGCTGCAGGGGGGGAGGTAACGGAGAACAGTCGCTTTGTTACGTTTACACATGGCTTGGCATTTGTCCTTGGGTTTAGTATCGTTTTTATAACTCTGGGTGTTGCCACCTCTGCGTTTGGCCGGTTATTATTCGATCTGCGATTCATCCTTTCCAAAGTCGGGGGAATTGTGGTGATCATTTTCGGCTTGCACATGATCGGGGTCTTTCGGATTCCATTCCTGGAGTACGATACGCGCGTCCAGCAGATGCCAGACCGTAAATGGGGATATCTGTCTTCAGCGCTGATGGGCATCTTTTTCTCCGCAGGCTGGGCGCCCTGTGTCGGACCGGTGTTGGGTGCCATCCTGACACTCGCCCTCAATGGCGGGTCAGTTTCTACAGGCGTGTCGCTACTCTCGGCCTATTCCGCCGGGTTGGCAATTCCATTCCTGATTGCTGCACTGGGTGTGGGTTGGGTCTCGATTACTCTGCGAAAGTATGGTAAGGTGATGCATTATATTGAGATTGCTATGGGAGTTATCCTGGTCATTCTGGGTGTGATGCTTTTCTCCGGTATCTTCGAGCGCATTGCGCTGGCGGGTCAATTTTTCTGGATCGATTTCGGTTTATAGGTCTTGTGTTTCCTCATGCTTAATGTCACCCTTTACACACGCAAAGACTGTCTTCCCTGTGAACAGGCGAAAGCCGATCTGGAATCGATACAGGAGACATACCCGCATCATCTCGTTGAAATCGATATTGATGAGGACCCTGCTCTTCAGAAAAAATATCTGGCTGAGATCCCCGTGGTAGAAGTGGGCCCATACGCACTCAAGTCACCGTTTGACAAACAGAAACTGATGATGACTCTCGGCGCGGCAGGGGACCGGCGCGGCCAGCTCGACAGGCTGGGACGCCCGGACCACCAGGACCGGGTACGCCGAGGGCAGGAGATCAGCCGGGCAGATCGCATGATGGCCTGGTTCTCGCAGCACTATCTTGCCGTGATCAACCTTCTTATTCTGCTCTATTTCGGTTTGCCGTTCCTTGCCCCGGTGTTGATGAAGGCTGGAGCACCTCTTCCGGCAAATGTCATATACACGCTCTATAAACCTCTTT
>DATFHE010000174.1:0-6083 GCA_035248745.1 Anaerolineales bacterium
CGATATTAATTAGGGCGTTTCGAGAAGAGCCGTGAATCACCACAAGCTATTGCAGCAGTATACCTGCTGGCAAACCACATAGGAATTGAAAAGGCTGTATCGTTATGCCAACCAGCTTGCTCCCTATCATTTCTTACATTCTGATCTCCAGCTTTACGCCGGGGCCTGCAAACGTGTCCAGCGCCTCCATGGCTGTGTTGCATGGCTTCAGACCTACATTCAATTTTCGAGCGGGTCTCGCTGCCGGTGTCTTTCTGCTCATGCTGTTGAGTGGTGTATTCTCCACAACCCTATTTGCTGCCTTTCCCCCTCTGGAGCCGCTCATGCGCTACGTGGGCGCCGTCTATATTCTTTATCTCGCGTTTGGGATTCTGAAAGCCAGTTACACATTCACGGAAACGGATGTCCAGCCATTGGGGTTTATGCATGGATTTACGCTTCAAATTTTGAACCCCAAACTCATCGTGTATGCCTTCACCTTATTCTCCGCATTTCTGGCGCCGATAGCAAAGAATGCAGCGTTTCTGCTGTTGGCAGTTGTGCTCCTTGCGGGTACAGCATTCTGCGCCACTTCGGTGTGGGCATTATTCGGCACTACGATTAAGAGATACCTTCATCACCCGCGCGTGAATAGGACGATTAATATCCTTTTGGCGCTCTCATTGGTATATACGGCAATTTCGCTGATCGGGCTGATTTGACTTTTAGCGCCAGCGGGGAATACGCTCTGGAATTCGCAGTTCTCCCAACTCAGCGCATAACTTATTCAATCGTGAATACGCGCCCTGCCACTTGAGATCGTTGAGCTTTTCTGTGAGTGGGACATCTTCGCGCACCGTGGCTAACTTTTTATAGAGCAGCGCTTCCTCCCGTCGCTGTGAAATGCTTAGCGCCAGACTCGCAGCGCGTCCGGCGCTGATACCACTGACTTTCCATTTCAGCGGATCGTCTGGAATCGCCTCCATGCGTTTATAGTGTGCCAACACGACCGAAGCAGATTTTGCACCCCACCCCGGAATCCCGGGATAGCCATCCGCCGAATCGCCAACGAGCGCGAGCCAATCTGGCATGGACTGCGGCAGTACACCATATTTCTCGATCACGCCTGCTTCATCAATAATGATGTCACGCCTGCGGTCCCAGCAGACGATCTTATCTCCTTCCACAAGCTGCGCCAGGTCCTTATCCGGCGAACAGATCAGGATCTGCTCCACAGACTTACTCTTCCTGAAGCGCCTCGCAGCGGTACCCAACGCGTCGTCAGCTTCGAACTCGACCATGGGCCAAACCACAACCCCCAGCGCAGAAACAGCTTCTTCCGCCAGAGGGAACTGGGCAAGCAGGTTCGAGTCCACGCCTTCGCTGGTTTTATATCCCGTGTAAAGGTCATTACGAAAGGATTCGATCACGTGGTCAAACGCCACGCCGACGTGTGTCACGCCCGGGCTCGTCAGCAGCATCAACAGGCTTCGCAACAGCCCCAGCGTCGCGCCGACTTCCCGTCCATCCGGTGCTTTCTTTGGCGGCGCGCCGAAGTGATTGCGGAACAATTCGTAGGTGCCGTCAATCAAATGGACGTTCATTTATTGGTCCCTGATCGGCGCATCGAGGAACTCATTGACCATCGGAACGATCCAGCCGGCGCGATCGACCATGCCAACGTGGGATGTACCCGGTAGGATAGCAAGTTGTGAATTTGGGAGTCCGGGTGGCATATCACCAAAAACGCCTCCGCCAAGCAGGCGGAACAATTCCACGGCATGTTCTGGGCGGATAAGATCGGAGTCCCCGATCATAAGCAGTATGGGTGCCTTGATCCCGCGGATCACCTCCTCGGAGAAATCCTTGATCTGGCGGTCCATCTGCGTCTTCTTCTCGAAGAGTCGGTTGAAATTCTCTGGACGCGGCGCGATGCGCATATACTCTTCATGCCACGGCGAGCCATGCATCATTTCCGGCTTCATTTCGCCCAGTCCCTCCATCAGCCCCGGGTGGACACCGCTCAATTTATAACCAATCGACATCAGGACCAGTTTGCGTACCATCTGCGGATGCCGGGTGGCGATGTGCAACGCCACGCTGCCTCCGTTGCTGTAGCCGAGGACATCCGCCTGTTCAATCCCAAGTTCGGAAAGCGCGGCGGCAACATCGTCTGCCATGCCTTCAACGGTCAACGGACGATCGATGTCCGCGGTACGACCATGACCCTGCAGGTCGAACCCAACAACCTGCCGGTGTTTCGCGAGGCCCGGAATCATGTTCCCAAATGAACTGCCGATCGCCGAAAACGCGCCGTGCAGCAGGACCAGAGGCTGTCCCTCGCCGTGGATTTCATAATACATATTCAGTCCATTCACAGAGACATAATTGCCCTGGGTCTCAACCTGATTTTTACTCATATGGTTTCTCCTTTCGCAGGATACGGATTGAATTCCATCCTGCTACATTCCGCAATTTGAATTTGCTAGTTGCGTAAATACTCGCTTGTGAGCGAACGTTTCGCGCCTAGAAGCTGCTCCGGCGTCCCTTCAAAGATCACCTGTCCGCCCTTGCTGCCGCCTTCCGGACCCATATCGATGATCCAATCAGCATTCTTGATGACGTGTAAATTGTGTTCGATGACAACGACCGTGTTACCCGTGTCCACGAGGCGGTTGATCACCTGCATGAGGTGACCGATATCCGACATATGCAAGCCGGTGGTCGGCTCATCCATAATGTAGATACTGCCCTGCTTGTGCAGTTCACTGGCGAGTTTGATGCGCTGGCATTCGCCGCCAGATAATGTGCTCAGAGGTTGCCCGAGACTCAGATAATCCAAACCCACATCGCTCATGGCTTGCAGTTTTCGAAGGACCTCCTTGATCTCGAAATACTGGAGTGCCTGTTCCACATTCATCGCCAGCACATCGCTGATGGACTTGCCGTTAAGTTTGTACGCCAGCACTTCATCCTTGAAGCGTTTGCCACCGCAGATTTCGCAAGGCGATTTCACACTATCGAAAAATGACAACTCGGTAAAGACCACACCCAGCCCCTGACAGTTTTCGCAGGCGCCTTTCGAGTTGAAACTGAACAGTGAAGCCTGGACCTTGTTCGCCGATGCAAACGCTTTGCGGACGTCATCCATAATACCCGTGTACGTGGCGGGATTGGAACGGCTATTGACCCCCACAGCAGATTGGTCAATTACGATCGCATTGGGATGCTGGTGTTGGAAGACCTCATTAATGAGCGAGCTCTTCCCAGACCCTGCCACACCTGTGACGACGGTCAGGACACCCATTGGAATGTTTACACTGACGTTTTGCAGGTTGTTGACCTTTGCATTCTTGATCGGCAGTTTGCCTGTTGGCGTACGGAATGTATCTTTCAACGGGACGGATCGCTGCATGTGTTTGCCGGTGAGCGTGTTTGCCTTGAGCAGGTTTGCGTAACTGCCCTCGTAGACGATCTCGCCTCCATGCGGACCCGCAAGCGGACCCACATCCACGACATGGTCTGCCACTTTGATCACATCGGGATCATGCTCCACAACGATGACTGTGTTCCCTTTATCGCGCAGTTTCTGTAATAACTCGTTCATGCGGTGCACATCACGTGGATGCAAACCCACGCTCGGCTCGTCGAAGATATAGATTACATCGCTCAGGCTGCTCCCGAGGTGCTTAACGACTTTTACGCGTTGCGATTCACCGCCGGAGAGTGTGTCGGTCTCACGACTGAGGCTGAGGTATTCCAAGCCAATATCCACGAGGTTCTCTAACCGTTCGAGAAGAGCTTTGACGATTGGCTCGGCAGCGGGCGCTTTGATCTTTTTTACGGCTTCAATCAATTCAGGGATTTCCATGCTCGTCAGGTCTGCAATGTTGTAACCGTTGATCTTGCATTTCAGGATGGTCTGGTTCAACCGCGCGCCTTTGCATTCTGAACACGGACCCATCGTCATGTAAGGCTCTACTGACTTTTGAGTCCGCTCGGACATGGTTTTTAGGTCCCGCTTGATGTATTTGTTCGTGAAGCGATTGACGATCCCTTCGAAGGTCATGTTGAAATCTTTTGCGCCAATCTTGGTCTTGACCTTGATAGGTTCGTTATATAAAAGCGCGTTCATTTCCTTCTCGGTGTATTTGGAGAGCTTTTTATCCGGGTCGAACAGACCCGTATTGATCAAGTTACTCCAGCCCCAACTGTCAACGGCGTATTCTGGGAACAGAATAGCGCCTTCATTCAGTGATTTGGATTTGTCCAGGAACTTATCCAGATCCACGTCCAGTTTGCGACCGAGTCCATTGCAGTTGGGGCACATGCCCTGCGGGTCATTGAAACCGAATACGTTGGTGGGTCCCACGTAGGGCTGCCCGATGCGCGAAAACATCATGCGCAGGATCGTGTTGATATCGGTGATCGTCCCAACGGTCGAGTGGGAACCGCCGCCCATCCGCTTCTGGTCCACCACAATGGACATGCTCAGATTCTCGATGGCATCTGCATCGGGCTGGGAATACTTCGGCAAAAAGTTGCGCACGAACATGCTAAAGTTTTCGTTGAGCAGGCGTTGCGATTCCGTCGCGATAGTGTCGAATACAATCGACGACTTTCCTGAACCGGAGACACCTGTAAAGATGGTGATTTTTCGTTTGGGGATGCGTAACGAGACGTTCTTTAAGTTATTCTCACGTGCACCGCGCAGTTCAATGTATTCCTGGGGCATTCATGACTCCTGATGACTTAATGATTGGTATTTCATAAACTTTTTATATCAGCGGCAACTTCAGACAGATCATTATTGAATTGATGCCCACGCCCATCGAATTCTCGAACAGTTGCCTGGGGGATTCGTTCTGCATACCACGCGAGATGAGCAAATGGCACCCACTCGTCATCACGGCTATGGTAAAGAAAAATCGGTACACCTGTAGGCAGTTTCGAGGCGAAGCCTTCCTGCAATGTGTACTCAGTGTCTTCCTCGTCTTCAGGTTCCCAGAATGGAATAGAAATAAGAAAAATGCCAGCAAAATTTTTGGAGACGTTCTCTTTCAGTAAATATTTCAGGAGAACGGCGCCACCTGCTGAATGCCCCACAAGGATGACGTTGTCCTCCAGGGAATCAAGTTCCATAGAAATCTGACTGATCCACGGCCGATCTTCCGGACTCTCCTCGTTGGGCATCTGTGGGTAGGACACATGGTATTCCGCGCCAAGTGCGTTATGCAGAGAGTCTGCCAGCTTTTCATCTTCCTCGTATGCACCCTTTCCCCCGCCCTGGATAAACAGAACCTGCTTCTTCATACTATTTTTTCTTTTTACCATCAGCAAACGAAAGTCCGCTGTCTGCCAGCGCCTGACGAAGCTTGCCAAGCGCGTTGGGACCCACACCATGCAATTGTTGGATTTCCGACTCGCTAAACTTTGTCAGTTGCTTGAGATTCTTGATACCGGCATTTGCGAGAGCGCGTTCAGCAGGCGCGCCTAATTTCGCCGGGAGATCACCTGACCTGCTTTTCTTGCCAGCGAGCAACAAGGTACCGGACGCATCGCGGTGCGGTCCTGTGGTCTGCTTCACCTCAAAATCTGGACCGCGGCGGATGACATAATCCAATGCTCGCGCATGCCCCAAACCCAGCCCGTAATCGTTCTTGAGCCACGCAATGATGTCTTTGGATTCCGTGAGTTTCTTCTTTTTGGCTTCCGCAACGAACTGCCTGGGAGTTTTCCCAGTCTTTTCTTCGATATTATCAAGGTATGCTTGAAATGACATATTTTCTCCAATATGACTATTCGTCAAATAAGGTTTGATGGGGTGACACTCCGTCCTATTTTACAATGCGAAATTTCAAGTGAGTTCTGCCTGCCGGGAGTTCCACCACCTGAAGCCTCTCGAGTTTAGGCAGTTCAGTGCCGAGGTTCTCAAAGGGACGGAGTCCGCTGCCCAGGAACACCGGCATAATATCCACATGTAGCTCATCGACGAGCACCGCCTGCAGGCATTGCTGTGCCGTACTGGCTGCACCGATGATGTTGACGTCCTTGTCGCCCGCCGCGGCTTTTGCCTGCCGAATGGCGCTCTCGATACCATCTGT
>DATFHE010000175.1:0-6671 GCA_035248745.1 Anaerolineales bacterium
AAAAATGCAAATGACCCGTTCGAATTCATCTTCGTTGACGACGGCTCAGTGGACAACTCCTTCTCCGTCCTGGAAACGCTTTTGCAAGCAGACTCCCGCATTCAGATCGTGAAGTTATCCCGGAACTTCGGGTCGAACGCGGCTTTACTGGCGGGCTTAGGCCACACGCGCGGAGATGCGGTCGCGGCAATTGCCGCCGACCTGCAGGATCCGCCGGAGCTGATCGACGATATGCTGCTGGACTGGCGTCAGGGTCATAAAGTCGTCCTGGCGGCACGGCAATCCCGCGACGATGAATTTCTGACGACCCTGCTGGCGGATACCTTCTATTCACTCTTCCGTCGTTTCGCGATCAAGACCATGCCCGAACACGGATTTGATTTTTTCCTGATCGACCGTCAGGTGTGTGATTTGATCAATCAGATCCAGGAGAATAATGCCTATCTGATGGGCTTGATTCTGTGGCTGGGATTTTCTCCAAAGGTGATTTATTACCACAGGCAGGCGAGGGAAAGGCGCTACGGGCAGTCGATGTGGACCGCCGCCAAGAAGATTAAATACTTTCTCGATTCCTTTGTGGCGTTCTCTTACTTCCCCGTACGGGCGGCTTCTGTCATTGGGATCGTTCTCAGCGCGGTCGGGTTGATCTATGCCGCTATCGTGATCGCGCTCCGGCTCGCGACTTCCGTGCAGCCAGAAGGCTGGGCATCACTGATGATCGTCGTGTTGATCGTCTCTGGGGTGCAGATGCTGATGATCGGCATCCTGGGCGAATACCTGTGGCGCAATCTGGATGAAACCAGACGGCGCCCTCGTTTCATTGTCGAGTCGATACTGGAAGCGAATAAATAGTGGCTCTTGTTTCATCTCTTTCCGTATTCTGTTTTCATGGGGCTCGAAGCAACGATCCACATGCCGAATAAACTCATCGGAAAATTATTGGACCGACCTGCTTTTTATAGTTTGGTCCAAAACCTTCTGGCATACGGCGCGAACGATCTGGTCTTGCACTATATCCAAACGCTACGGGCAAAACTCCCAAGAGCGGACTGCATCCTCGACATTGGATGTGGACCGAAATCCTGGCTCTGGCAGGTGGGAGCACACCCGGTGGGGCTCGACCTGACCTATTCCTACTGCAGGGCGTTTCATGAAAAAAAGGAGCCTGCGGTGATGGGGTCCGCCGGTGTATTACCCTTCCAATCGGAGTCTTTCCAGGAGGTGTGGAGTATCGGAATGTTCCACCATCTGCCAGATCCAGTGGCGGGGCAGGCATTGAACGAAATGCTGCGCGTGTGTGGACCGAATGGGCACGTCCTGATTTTCGACGCGGTGCTGCCCGCCCGGGCGTGGCAACGACCGCTGGCTTATACCCTCCGCCGCGCGGACCGCGGGCGCTTTGTCCGTTCCCAGGCTGCGTTTGAGAAGCTTCTCCCGCAACGCGCACTCTGGTCGGTAGAGCGAGTCGCCTACAGTCATACCGGAATGGAAATCGTGATCTGCCAGTTCTTAAAGTCATCCTGAAGTATTCATCATGAGAATAAATGCGCCGCACGTACGAACGCTATCCTTGCGACTTCTCTCGAATCCGAACATCATTCGATGGGGAAGGCGCACCCTCTTCACGGTTGGCGTTTTGCTGTTTACATCCATTCAGTTAATGATGGTCATTCTTCCCATCCAGAACAGAACCGTGCCAGTGGAAACCGATGATGCCTACACCTATATCGTCAAAGCGGCACAAATGCAGGGTTGTTTTTTACAGAACTGCCCGGCGCTGAACGACCTGCGCCAGCAACTGACGGCTCCCACTGAAAGACCAAACATGGCCTGGATTCGCTACCGGGAATATGTGCGAGCATTTTCCATGTATCACCCGCTCCACTCTTTGATTCTGATGGGTCTGCACACAACGGGTTTAACGTGGGATGTCTCCTATAACATTGTCGAAATCGTGGGAAGCCTTCTTCTAAGCCTGGCAATTAGTTATTGGCTTTATCGTTTGTTTGGCTCCGGGCCCGCTGGGATCGCCCTGCTCTTATCAGCATTCACTCCATTCCCAGGGCAAGGACTTCATTATGTCGTGCCCAGTAACCTGGCGCTGGGAATCGGTATGCTCACCTGGGGGAGTTTGCTCCGGAGGGATGACCGTTCTCGCTGGATGATCATAGGGAGCACGTTGGCACTGGTCTTGATGCACCCCGTCGGCAGGTTGTACGCTCTACTTGGCGTACTTCTGTTTGTTTTGTTAAACCGCAAACAAATGAAGCGCGCGGATTGGCAGATGAGTAGTCTCAGTGTTTTCATCATCATGCTGGCATTCCTCCTGCCGCTGGTCATCAGCCGTCCGGAACTTTCCTTTCCAGCCGACCCTCCCCCACCGGATTGGACCCGCTGGACGGGCTACTACAATAATATTACCGGGGCAGTCTCTTTGATCACCTCGTGGATGCGCCTGTACGGCGGATGGTTGATGACTCTCCTTTTGATATTCATTGGGCTGGCAAGCCTGCCTCCCTTTGAGCAGCGTACGCGGGTGCTGTGCATGGCGGTTCTGCTTGGAGGCTTGTTGGGCGCCAGTTTGCTCCAGATGCTGCCGCGCTACCCTGCCGAAGCCTTTAGTCGTATCTGGATTCCCTTTGCCATCTTTTTGACCGGGTTAATCGCCTACGGGATATGGCGCTGGGCTGCCGCCATTGTGTACTGGATTCGTCAGGCAGTAGATAACGAGTTACAGGATTTCAGAGATAAACGCTGGATTCTGTCCATGCCGGGATGGACAGGCGTACTTCTCCTTGTTTTTGGGCTGGTTATCGCTCGCAATAGCCTGAGCCATTTGCTTGAGGGACAACGCGTTATTCGAGAAACAACAACGATCATGATAAACAGCCAGGATTCACGTCTCGATGCCGGCCAACCCGCAAGGTTGTTAAGAGAAGGTTGTAAGGACGTTCTCTATATGTTCGAGGTCCCCATGCATCTTTATTTTGCGCATGGCGCTCTGGCATGTGGAGCCATATATCACCCAGCCCTGGATGGGACAACCGAGGAAACGCAATGGATTCAGGACAACAAAACTCTGGACTACGTGGTCACCTGGAACCCGACCATTCGAGCGTCGGTGACGACGGGGGGGAATCCACTTGTTCTCGAAGCAGGCAAGTCTCTTGAATTTTACGTTCCAGGAGACTGGCGGTCTCAACAGGTTTATATCTATCTGGAAAACGCAGGAGGGGACTCCAGGCTTAATCTTTCCGCTTTACCGTCTGAAGACGGCGAAACGTCTAAAGTATTGGAACGTATTTCTATTCCGGGGAGCTGGTCTGGTTGGAAGGCGATTGAGATTACGGCAGAAGAAGTGGCACACGGTTTCATTCTGGAGGCAGCTCGGGGCTCTAACGAGATCTTTGTGAGAGGGATCCAGTCTGATCCCGCCTCGCCGCGGAACTGGCCCTGGGACGAAGGGCTGACTCTGGTCCAACGACCCTCCAACCCAGATGTGGAAGCTACTGAAATTAACTTCAATACTGCCAGTCTGGTCCCCTATTCGGCTTGGTCTTTGACAGTGGTGGAGGATCACGGCGATACTGTACTGGTTAAGGTAGACCGGTGAAACGGTGTAGGGAGGGCTGGGACAGAAATAGGGTTATCCGCATAACGGAAAGGTTACAGAACGTTACACCAGCAGGAGCAGCAGCACGAATTGAGTTAAAATCACCTCACGTTTTATCAAAGATATCGTATCAGCTTGTCCTGTGACAAACGAAATCTGCTCTGATGCCACGTCGCAGAACCATCGTTCCATAGTGGACTTCTTCAGGGTCGGAAGAAAACGTTAATTCACAAAAGCAGGTTGGTCCTTTTGAAAAACGATCCGCAATTGGGATTACATCCTGATGCAGTAGCCGCTGAAGTATTGCGCATGGGAGCACTATTGTGCTTTTTGACTGGAGGAGATCATGGCAAATAAGTTCGTCCGTCCTTTTTCTATCCTGATTATTCTTACGATTCTGCTTGCTCAATTTGGGTTGCTCCCCGCCGCAGCGGATGCGAACTTCATCGTGAACAGCACCGCAGACATGATGGATGCCAACCCTGGCGACGGTCTCTGTGAGAGCGATATCACCGGGGACTGTACGCTGCGGGCAGCCGTGCAGGAGGCAAACGCGCTGGCTGGTACAGACACGATCTCACTTCCTGCGGGGACGTACATACTGGGCGTGCCCGGCACGGGTGAAGATGCGGCTGTGAGCGGTGACCTGGATATCACAGGGTCACTCGAAATCACCGGCGGGGGAGCCGAAACAACCGTCATCGACGGCGCTGATATTGATCGCGTTTTCCACATTCTCTCCAGCGGGGACTTAACTGTGCGAGGGATCACGATTCGCAACGGCAACCTCAGCGAGGGCGCGGGTGCCCTGGTGGAGGGGACCTTCCTTCTCGAGGAGGGCGTCATAGCCGACAACGTCGCTGCCAGCGGTGGCGGCGTGTTCTCCAGTGGTTCCACAACTATTAACAAAAGCCTGATTGTGAACAATTCTGCTATCGCAAATGATGGCGGCGGACTATTTGCCGCTGCTGGTACATTGGATATCAGAAACTCCACCATCGCCAACAACAGCGCTGTAAATTTCGGAGGCGGGCTGGTCACCACGGCTAGCGCAGGAAATCCACAAGTAAGTATTAACAATGTAACGTTTGCCGGGAACAGCGCTGCGAGCGGTGGCGGCATTTATTTCTGGAACGGCGCGCTGGACGTGCAGAATACTATTATCGCCAACAACCCAAGCGGCGGCAATTGTAATGGGGTTCAATCAATCAACTCGCTTGGCAATAACCTGTCCAGCGACAGTAGCTGTGATTTTACAGCCTCCGGTGATTTGCTCAATGCCGACCCGCTTCTTGATCCACTTAACCCCAACGGCGGTCCCACCCAGACCATGGCGCTGCAAACGGGCAGTCCCGCCATCGATGGGGGGAATACTGCCACATGCGAAAGCACTGACCAGCGGGGCATCGCGCGCCCGCAGGGAGCCGCCTGTGACATCGGCGCCTTCGAATCCGCACTCATCAATATCTTTTCCGTCACGAACACCGACGACAGCGGAGCGGGGTCGCTGCGCCAGGCTATCCTCTCTGCCAACAGCACACCCAATTCCGCCAACGGACCCGATGAGATCCATTTCAACATCCCCAGCGAAGGGGTCGCTTCGATCGCTCCGGCTTCCGCGCTGCCAGATATCACGGACCCGGTCATCATTGACGGATATACACAACCGGGAGCCAGTCCAAATACGCTGGCTGTAGGGAACAACGCGGTCCTGATGATCGAGTTGAATGGGACATCTGCGGGAACCAGTGATGGCTTGTCCATTAGAACCTCGAACAGCACCATCCGAGGACTTGTCATCAACCGTTTCGCGGGTTCTGGTATTTCCGTAAGTGAAGTGAATAACCGCATAACTGGCAACTTCATTGGAACCGATCCTACCGGTACTCTCGAGCGCGGAAATGGCGCCGATGGCATCTTTGTCGCCAACTTTTCCCAGCCCGTGAGCGCAGAGAGCAACGTCATTGGCGGCAGTGCGCCAGCCGATCGCAACGTGATTTCTGCCAATGGCAATCGCATTGTTGGCGAAGCGCGCAATGGTATTACGTTAGATCAAGTCACGAACACCTTGATCTTTGGCAATTACATCGGCACCAATGCAGACGGAACCGCCAGACTCGGGAACTACCAGAGTGGGATCGGCGTTTTCCGCGGCTCGGGCACAGTCATCGGCGGCAGCAGCCCCGGACAGGGCAACTTAATCTCAGGCAACGTCCAGGACGGAATTGGGATGGGCGACGCGTCCCAGGTTGGTGGTCACGTGATCAGAGGGAACCTGGTCGGCACGAATGCCCAAGGCAACCCCACCCTGGGCAATGGTCAGCATGGGATATCGCTGAATGCACCAAACGTCACAGTCGGCGGCACCAGCCCCGGGCAGGGAAATACGATTGCGGGCAACGGCGGTGCAGGCATCCAGCTGGATTCAGGCACCGGCAGTTCCTTCCGTGGAAACAGCATCTACGCTAATGCTGGACTCGGGATTGATCTTGGGGAGCAGGGGGTCACGTTCAACCATGCCGGTTTGATTGCGGGTCCAAACAATTACCAGAACTATCCTGTGCTGAGCGTGGCGACTTCCGAGGGAGGTACGACGCGCCTGGTCGGTACACTCGAGTCAGAAGCCAATAAGAACTACTCGATCGATGTGTTTACGAATGACACTTGTGATCCCACATTCTTTGGCGAAGGAAAAACCTATCTCGGCTCGTTCTCCGTGACGACCAACGGAGCTGGATTCGCTTCCTTCGATGAAGAGATCTCTGGCAGTGTAGCCGAACCACTGGGGATCACCACAACTGCGACCGAGATCCTCGGCGAAGCCGTCTCCTCCACATCCGAGTTTTCATACTGTCGCCCGGTCTCCACGCCGAACCTGAACTGGGTTCAGGCACAGACAGTTTCCGATGGTTCGCAAACCCAGCAATTCATTACAGATATCTTCCAGGAGAAGTGGTTCAAGTTCTCGGTCCAGCCAGGTTCGACGGTCAGCATGAAATTAACAAGCCTGCCCGGGAGCGCCGTCAGCCTGCACCGTGATCCTTTTCCGGTCTACAAC
>DATFHE010000176.1:0-7831 GCA_035248745.1 Anaerolineales bacterium
TTCCGCTTCGGCGGTCTCGCGTAAGAAGCGAACGAGCCGCGGGTCATGCAGGGTCGAGCCATCTGCCACATAGATCGCAGGACCAAGCCCGAGTTTTGTGTTGTACTTCGTGTTCTCACTGCCATCGTGGAGGGGCAGGTCGTTGGCAGGCGTGGAGTCGATCGCAATGGCGAGATCAGGGTCAAAATACTGCGCCGCCACCTTCGCGCCGCGCAGACCAATCTCCTCCTGGACAGAGAACGCCGCGCACAGATCGATGTTGGATGGCGCCTGCTTCACCAGCTCGATCAGCGTTGCAACGCCGATGCGATCATCAATAGACTTCGCCAGGATCGAAGGCCCCACACGGCGGAACCTGGTTGCAAACCCGGCGCGGTCACCGACCCTGGCCTTGCCAGAAAGTCCGACGTCGATGCGCAACGCGTCGAGCGGCACTTTTCTGGTGTACTCGTCCGCGCTCATCAAATGGACAGGCTTGGCACCAATGACCGCAGGCGTGCGCTCTTTGCCTACGAATAGCTGCTTCCCTATTAAAAGGCGCACATCCATCCCACCGACTGTTTCAAAGCGATAGAGCCCTTCGCCATCCTCATCCACGATCATGAAGCCAACTTCATCCATGTGTGCATCGAGCATGACTCGGGTGCGTTTTCGCCCGCGTCCATTCTTCGTGACCAGGACACTCCCCAGCGCGTCCACCTTCACATCATCCGCGTACGGCTTCACTTCCTCCAAAACGATCTTGCGCACTTCGCTCTCATCCCCGGAGACCGCGATGACATTACAGAGGCGCTCGAGAAGTTTCAGTTGAGATGTCCCAAAGGTTGGCATAAGAATTAGAGAGTAGAAAACGGAAAGTAGCGCTTAGTCCCAGGTGATTGTTTCAAAAAAGTCTTCCTGGAGAGCTGCAACGAACTCCGCCAGCAGACGCCCTGTGCGCTGGATATCCTTCAGCGAAGCGGATTCAACAGTCGTGTGCATATAGCGGATTGGGAACTCTACAAGAGCGGTAGGAATCCCTTCGGCAGTGACCTGGATCGCGTACGCGTCTGTGCCGGAGTGTGAAACCGTCACATCCAGGAACCAGGGAATCTCCAGCCTCTCGGCCAATTCCCTAAGCTTTTTGTGCAGGAAAGGATGCATATTCGGACCAATACACAGACCGACCCCCTTCCCCATCGCAGAAGTCTGCCAGCCGCCTGCCCCTGGTCCTTTCGCAAAGCTTCCATCCACCACAATCGCCATCTGCGGGCGGAGTTCGAATGCTGAAGTGTATGCACCCAGGAGCGTGGTTTCTTCCTGCACAGTTGCCACTGCCCACACATCCCAAAGGTGAGGCTTGTTCCTCAATTCTTCCAGGCAGATCGTCAACGCGGCGATGGAAGCACGGTTGTCCACCGAATGACCTGAGATCACATCCCCAGCCAGTTCCAACGGCTCGTTAGCAAACGAAACCAGATCCCCTACGAAAACTTTCTTCGTTACATCGCGCGGCAGAAGCCCTGTATCTACGAGCAGGTGTTCGATGAGGATTTTCTCGCCCACAGATTCCGGCAGGAAGTGCGCCGGCGGCAGAACGATCACGCCCGGCAATTCTTCGTTGCTTCCCGAGGCATGGATGGTCACCAGGGCTCCCGGCAGCACGCGCACATCGATTCCCCCGACTCTGGTAATGTGGAGAAAGCCATCTACGATCTTGGAGACTCGCAGCCCGATCGCATCCATGTGCGTGGCGATCATGAGCGAAGGTCGCGGCGATTTTCCGGTTCCGCGCTTCAAGCCATGCACAGACCCGACACGGCTGAGGCTGGTTTCATCCACCAGCGGGCGCCACGTTTCGATGATGAGGTCAGCAACGGGGCTTTCGTAGCCGGAAAGACCTGAAACAGAGATCAGCGACTTCAGAAATGAGAGAATGTCTGTCATTTACGGAAAGGCTGTGACCGAGGCAGGGGGCGTATCGGACGGAGTTGGAGTATCAGAAGGAGTGAGTGTCAGGCTCGGGGTTAACGAAGGCGTGAGCGATGGAGTCAGCGAGGGTGTCAAAGAAGAGGTCAAGGTCACCGAGGGAGTAAACGTAGCTGGCACGAAAGGAGTCAGGGAAACCGTGCTGGTCAGTGTCGTGGTGGGCGTAAGAGTGGGGGTGAGTGTAGGCGTGACGGTGCTCGTAAAAACAGTTGGTGTGGGGCTGAACGTCGGTGAGGATGGCGTCATCGTCAGCGTAAATGTGGAAGTTACAGAAGGGGTTAAGTCAGACGGATTCGGTGCAAGAGCGATCGCGATCCAGCCGATGCAGTAACAGGGAATGGTGGCAAGTGTGATAGCGAGCAGGGTGAGACGGCGACGCGCTACAGCATCAGAGGCTTCAAACATGATGGTTCGATTATAATCTATCCATTCACAGAACAAATGTGCAACAACGGGTACAATTTAACACATGATCCCTCTTCACATACGCATTTCAGGCTTTCTCTCCTATCACGATACCGTTGAGCTTGATTTCACCTCGTTTGAACTCGCCTGTATATCCGGTCACAACGGAGCGGGCAAATCTTCCTTGCTGGACGCGATCACATGGAGCCTGTTTGGCGAAGCGCGCGGCAGGAGCAGCGATGTGATCAACCTGCGGCAGGATGTGAAAGCCGCCGAAGTCATGCTCACCTTTCAACACGAAGACAATACCTATCGCGTGCAGCGTACCCTGCCTCGCAACAAGAACACCATACTGGAATTCCAGGTGCGCACCCAAACCGGATGGAAACCGCTGAGTGAAAAAACCACACGCGAAACACAGGCGCGCATCGAGCAGACGCTGCGGCTGGACTTTGATACATTCGTTAATGCATCCTTCTTTTTGCAGGGCAAAGCAGATCTATTCACACAGCAAAATGCTGCCCGACGCAAGGAAGTGTTGAGCAACATCCTCGGTCTGGAAATGTGGGAGGAATATAAGAACAAGACTGCCGAAAAACGGAAGTCCCTGGAGCGGGAAGTGGATGAAATCGACGGGCGTATCCGCGAGATCGATGCAGAGCTTGCAGAGGAAGATCTACGCAAGGCGCGTCTGGCGGATCTTGAGTCGAGCCTCAAACAACTAACGATTCAGCGCAACTCGCAGGAAATTGTCCTGGAGAACATCAAACGCAATGCCGCCCTGATCGGCGAGCAACAGAAGATCACCCTTATGCTTTCCGAACGGTTGGAACGGGAGCGTTCGGCGCGCGCGGGAGTGGAGGAACGTCTCGCCGTCAAACAAGCGGACCGTGACTCGTATGCCGATCTTGTCCACCGTTCCAGGGAAGTGGAATCGGCCTACAAAGCCTGGCAAAAATCCCGCAAGGAAGTAGAGGAGTGGGAAAGCATCGCTTCGCAGTTCCGTGAGTTTGAAAAGGACCGCGCCCCTCTGGTGGAAGTCATTGCCGCCGAAAGAGCAAAGCTTGAGGAAGAACAACGCTCGCTATTGATCGAAGAGGAAACAATCAGTGACCAAAAATCGGCGATTGAGGAACTGCAAAAGGAAATCGAACAGGCAGAAAATTTCTTAAGAGAAGCCGAAGCTAAAGTAGTGAATCGGCTTCAACTGGAGAGCGAAAGAAGCTCTGCTCGCGAACGCCAGGCCGAATTAAAAGCAGAAAATGAAGCGCTCAAAGCAGATATGAACGAGCTTAAGGAGCGCATCGAATCTCTCAAAGCTGCGGAGGGCGCTGCCTGTCCATTATGCGGGCAGGAATTGAGCACGGAGCACCGCGAAGCAACGTTGATCCAGCTCGAAGGCGAGGGCAAGCAAAAAGGCGACCGCTTCCGCGCCAATCAAGCTGAATCCGCAGACCTCGCCAAAAGAATTACCAATTACGAATTACAAATCACTCAGTTTGGCTCCGCAGAAAATGAACGCGTCCAATACGCCAGCGAAGTGTCGCTGCTGACGGAACGAATGGAAACGTTGCAGCGGTTTGCCAGGGAGTGGGAAACGATTGGTAAGAAGCGGCTCAAGGAAGTGGACAAGACTTTGGAAACCGGTAAGTTTGCGGTGGACGAGCAAAAGCAGCTGGCAAAACTGGACAAACAACTGGAAAAACTTGGTTATGACATTACAGCCCACAACCGTGCTCGGGAAACAGAACTTGACCTCCGTGCTGTTGAAGAAGAGTATGCGAATTTGAAATCGGCCAGAGAAGTCAGCAAACAGATTGAAAGTGAAATCGCCAATCTACGAGCAGAGATCAAGAATCGTGAGTCGGAGATAGAGACATTGGAGTTTGATTACGCCACCGCGCAAGCCAACTTGAATGCCGCGCAGGCAGGCGCTCCGAATCTTGAGGAAGCAGAACGCAAGTTATTCCAATTACGAGAAGAAGAGAATAAAAGACGAAGTGAGCTCGGCGGTGCGCAGCAGAGAGTGGATATCCTAGAGGTCCAGCGTACCCGCAGGGTAGCATTCGAAAAGGAATGTGAGCAGCTGCAAAAGCAGATCGGACGGCACCGGACGCTCGAACGCGCTTTCGGTAAGGATGGCGTCCCGGCACTGCTGATCGAGCAGGCACTGCCGCAGATCGAAGATAAGGCAAATGAACTGCTGGACCGTTTGTCAGATGGGCAGATGTCAATTCGCTTCGCGACACAAACCGAATATAAAGACAAGCGGCGGGATGACCTGAAGGAAACCCTCGATATTCAAATCAGCGATGGAGCAGGAGTCCGTAATTATGAGATGTATTCAGGCGGCGAAGCCTTTCGCGTTAATTTCGCGATTCGGCTGGCGCTTTCCAAGATCCTGGCACAGCGGAAAGGCGCGCGTTTGCAAACGCTTGTCATCGACGAAGGTTTCGGTTCACAGGATACACAGGGACGGCAGCGATTGATCGAAGCGATTAACCTGGTGAAGCATGATTTTGCGAAGATCCTGGTGATCACCCACATCGACGAACTTAAGGATGCCTTCCCCACGCGCATCGAAGTGGAAAAGACCGAGCATGGTTCGGCGCTGCATGTAATCTAAACCTTTCGCGCTGCAACCAGTGCTGAAACTGCCTGGAGCAGCATAATTCATGATCTATTTTTACATCTCCACGGCAATCTTTATCGGCGGGATATTCATCGTCTACTGGCTGCACAATCAATATCATCTGGATATCGTCGTCACACCCGCTGCTCTACCGGCTAACCCACCGCTTATCTCTGTCTGTGTTCCAGCGCGTAATGAGGAACGCAACATTCGTGCTTGTGTCGAGGCAATTCTCTCGCAGGATTACCCGAACCTTGAAGTCATCGTTGTAGACGATCGATCTACAGATACGACGCCCGAGATCCTGCACCAGCTTTCTATTCAAAATGCGAGACTGAGGATCATTCATGGAGCGGACCTGCCCCAAGGCTGGGCGGGCAAACCTCACGCTTTGTACCAGGCGTCTGCTGCCGTACGGGGCATGCCAAAGACATGGCTTTGCTTTGTCGATGCAGATACGTTTCTTTCACCAAACACGCTTTCCGCCTGTTACGCAAAAGCGATCGAAACCAAAGCAGACATGTTCACGATCATGACGTTTCAAATCCTTGGCTCTTTCTGGGAGAAGGTCGTGATGCCCATCGTGATGACTGCCCTCTCCGTGGGATTCTCGCCGCGCAAAGTCAACGACCCCAACAGCCAAGATGCCATCGCCAATGGACAGTTCATTCTTATCAAGCGCTCGGTTTACGATGCGGTTGGAGGGCATGAAAGCGTCAAGGATCAGATCGTCGAAGATAAAGCCCTTTCGGAACAGGTTAAACGGAACGGCTATCGGTTGATCGTCGCTAACGGGTATTCGTTCGTGCGAACACGAATGTACACCTCCCTGCCCGAGATGTGGGAAGGCTGGACGAAAAACATCTATCTCGGTTTGCACGATCGCCCTTCGCTGGTGCTGCTCGGAATCTTAGGAGCCTTTCTCGCACTGTTCGCTGCGGTCATTCTGCCGCTTTGGCCAGTGCTTGGAGTATGGTGGTACTTGCGTGATGGTGGGTGGCTCGCGCTGACGGTTATCTTGGAAGCCATTCTCCTTTGGACGTTGGTAATTTATATGCGGGCAAGAGTTGCGCTCGGCATGGGAACTTCCCCTTGGTATGCCTTCACACTTCCCCTGGGTTCCGGAGTGTTTGCAGCGATGATGCTCAGCTCCACCTGGAAGGTTCTCTCGGGACAAGGCGTTCTGTGGAAGGGACGACGATACACACTGAAATAGTTCGGGGGACGTAGCTTCTTTGTTGGTGTTATAGTTAGTTCATCTCAACGAAAGTTCAAGAAGGAATGACAAGCTGTGAATCGGATTTTAGTGTTTACTTTGCTAATTGTGTTGCTGTTAAGTGGCTGCGCCACTCCGGCTGCTGCGAGTGTGGAAGTTCAGGATGCGTGGATGCGCCCTGCTGTACAGGGAGGGAATGGTGCTGCATATTTCGCCATCCGCTCTTCGGCGGCTGAGGAGCTTGTTGGTGTCAGTTCCGATGTGGCGGAAGCTGTAGAAATGCACGAGAGCAAGATGATTGAGGACGTGATGGAGATGCGTCAGGTGCAATCTGTCCCGCTCGGCGCGGGGGAAGAAGTGATGTTTGAACCTGGTGGCCTGCATGTTATGCTGGTCAATTTGAAGCAGGATCTCAAGGCTGGAGATGAGATCGAAATCACTCTGCATTTCAAAAGTTACCAGGATCTCCCATTACGCGTACCGGTGCAGGATATCCCGCCATCAGAACACGAGCATTGATCGAGCCTTAGAATGGGGTGAGGATTTCCTGGTAAAAGTCCATTCAAGGAGGAGAACACATGAAAAAGCTTTATTACTATTGCTAGCACTTGTGCTTAGTGCCTGTTCCAACGAATGGCAAGCTGACCTTGCGAGAAATCGGGCAAAATGGAATGAGGCAAATATTTCGCATTATCGCTATCATTTATACCAGATGTGTTTGTGTTCCTTCTTTGAAGATATGCCACTGATGATCGAAGTGCTGGATGGGGAAGTTGTCTCGATGGAATATCAAAGTGGGAACCCGATCAAACCAGATGAACGTAAATCTTTTGAAGCAATTGCGACCATTGATCGAATCTTTGCACGGCTCCGAACAGATTTTTGGAAAAATCCGGATGAAGTTTTTGTGGATTACGATCAAACATACGGTTTCCCCACACAAGTACGAATTGATTACAGTAAGGATTTTGGTGAAGATGCTTTCTCACTGATTGTCTCAGATTTTGAGGTGCTTCCGTAAGAGAACTATGTTCAGTCTCCAATCGAGATGAGAAATCGCTAAAGATCGGAATTTGGGGAACCTTTTTCGTGGTCTACTCGTCAATTCGGCAAAGGAGACAGAATGAAGAAACTTTTATTCATATTTACACTCATGGCCATGGTGCTGTCAGCCTGCGCTGCAGCCACCGTTGGTGGCAGCCAGACCGAGATCGGGCAAAACAAGGAAAAATGGGAGAACGCAAATATTTCCCACTATCGCTACAACCTGCACTTGAGCTGCTTCTGCGTGTTCGTGGAGAATATGCCTCTGGTCGTCGAAGTCCAGGACGGTCAAGTGGTTTCCATGGAGTTTCACAATGGAGTGGAAATCGATCCGAGCCTGATGGAACTCTTCGGAAAATATCAAACAATTGACCTGATCTTTGCCGAGCTCGAAGCCGGAGAAATTGGCGCCGCCGATGAAGTCACCGTCAATTACGATCCGACGTATGGCTTCCCCACAGAAGCCACCATTGATGTCGTCCAAGAAGCCACAGACGACGAGCTGTACCTGACCGTTTCAGACTTCGAAGCACTTCCCTAATACGCCGGCATAGTTAAAAAGGACA
>DATFHE010000177.1:0-10003 GCA_035248745.1 Anaerolineales bacterium
CCTCTCTGGAGATACTGTTCCATCGGTCCAAATTTCCAGAATAAGCTTGTCATAGTTGGTGCTCTGACCTACACGAGCGGAGGTCACTTCCCAGTTCACGCGTTTCACGGGACTATAGATTGCGTCGATCGGAAGCTCACCAATCGGCATGTGCCCACTGCGTTCGTTGGCTGGGGAATAGCCACGGCCACGCTCCACAGTGAACTCCAGGTCAAGCTTTGTCTTAGGGTTATCCACTGTAAACAAATACAACTCAGGGTTGACGATCTCGACCTCAGCAGGAGTGATAATATCCGCTGCCGTGACCGTTCCCTCACCGCGCACTTCTAGATTCATGCGGGTCGTATCCACACCATCCAGCTTCAGGCGCAACTGCTTGACCTGCAAAGTCACCTGGATTACATCCTCACGAACACCAGGGATCTCACTGAACTCATGCAGTACATCCGCAATACGAATGGACGATACTGCCGCCCCTTCTAAGGAGGAGAGCAAGACGCGCCGAAGCGCGTTCCCCAGCGTAACGCCATATCCGCGTTCGAGAGGGCTGATAACAAACTTACCGTAATTTCGAGCCTCAGCCTCGCGCTCGATTTTCGGCATAACCATATTCGTGATACCCATCACGTTTCACCTCTCCCTGTTAAAAACAGTAGAAATCTTACTCGTTAAAATACCTACACGTAGGTATTAGCGTGAGTAGTATTCGACGATCAACTGTTCATTTAGGAAACCGTCGATCTCCGCACGTTCAGGAAGACGCTGAATGCTACCGGATAACTGTTTTGTGTCACGATTGAGCCAGCTTGGTGATGTGCGGGCATCCGCCAGATCACCTAATTCCTTGAAATACGTCAGACTGCGTGACCCATCACGAACCGCAATCACATCGCCCTCTTTTAACAACATGGAGGGAACGTCCGTGCGGCGGCCGTTTACGATAAAATGACCATGGGTCACCATGACACGAGCCTGGGCGCGATTCGCAGCAAACCCAAGGCGATAGACAACATTGTCCAAGCGTGACTCAAGAAGCTGCAAAAGATTCAAACCCGTCAGACCGCGGCGCTGATTTGCAACTTCATAATAGCGGCGGAACTGACGTTCCATTACGCCATAGACGCGGCGGGCGCGCTGTTTGGCGCGCAACTGTCGCAAATAATCAGACTCGCGCCCAGAGCGATTACCACCACGGCTTCCAGTGCGGCCATGCTGGCCGGGGGGGAAGCTGCGTCTGTCAATCGCGCATTTCGGAGTGAAGCAGCGTTCGCCCTTGAGATAGAGCTTTTCGCCTTCACGCCGGCAAATTCTACAAACCGGACCAAGATATTTCGACATAGATTACTTTCCTCTAAATCAGATTACACGCGGCGCTTTTTCGGCGGACGACAACCGTTGTGCGGTACCGGCGTAATATCAGAAATGGAACGGACCCTCAGCCCCATAGCCTGGACAGCACGAATGGCGTTCTCGCGGCCTGGACCAGGTCCCTTCACAAACAACTCAACTTCCTGAATTCCCAACTGTTGGGCAGCCTTGATGGCTTGTTCGGCAGCAAGACGCGCGGCGAATGGAGTACTTTTGCGTGAGCCCTTAAAACCTGCCGAGCCCGCACTACCCCAGGCAACCGTATTGCCTTCCATATCGGTAATGGTGACAATCGTATTATTAAAGGATGCAAAGATATGCACCTGCCCTGAGGAGATAGCGCGTCTGGTTTTCTTGGCGCCGGCCCCTCGACGTGTAGAACGTACACTTTGAGCCATAATTTATCAACCTCTTATTTCTTTGCACCACGGCGGCGGCCACGGCCTGCAACCGTCTTCTTGGTGCCCTTGCGAGTACGTGAGTTCGTGCGTGTCCGCTGACCGCGCACCGGCAGATTCCGTCGATGGCGCATCCCACGGTACGATCCAATCTCGATCAGGCGCTTGATGCTCATTTGAACTTCGCGGCGCAAGTCACCTTCCACCTTGTAGTTCCTACTAATGAACTCGCGGATCGCCTGCACATCCGCCTCAGACAGATCCTTCACACGCGTATCTGGGTTGACCTTCGTCTGAGCCAGGATTTGCTGCGCGCGAGTTGGTCCTATCCCGTAAAGATAGGTCAAGCCAATTTCTACCCGCTTATTACGGGGCAGATCAACACCTTCAATTCTCGCCATAATTCATCTATCCTTGTCGCTGCTTATGCTTTGGATTTTCACAGATGACGAACACAATGCCCTTACGCCGAACAATCCGACATTTGGCACAGCGCTTCCGTATCGACGGAGAAACTTTCATAACGACACTCCTTACAAACTTCCATTCACTAAATAGCCAAGCGTTTGATTATACACATTTGTCTTTCATTTGTCCAGGTTATACGCAATATTACGCAGGGATCACAGGACAGTCAGGATGAGAGGTTCTCCTTCGGTGACAGCCACAGAATGCTCAAAGTGTGCTGTCAATGATCCATCTGCCGATACTACCGTCCACTGGTCGGGAAGGACACGTGTTTCTTCTGTTCCGACAAGCACCATGGGCTCGATGGCAATCGTCATGCCTGCCTTGAGCGGAAGCCCCGTGCCCGGCTTGCCATAGTTTGGCACCTGCGGACCTTCATGCATTTGCCTGCCAACACCGTGACCTGTATATTCGCGTGTCACAAAATAGCCACGGTTTTCCACATAATTTTGTATCGCCGCTGAAACGTCACCCGTGCGGTTACCGACACACATCATTTCAATACCTGCGTTCAACGCGCCCTGAGTCACTTCCAGGAGTTTTTCGGCTTCGGGAGAGATTTCTCCCACGCCGCCTGTGAACGCTGAGTCAGCAACCATTCCCTCGAGCACCGTTCCACAATCCACTGAGACGATGTCTCCGGCATTCAACTTACGCTTCTTACTGGGAATTCCATGAACCAGCTCGCGATTGATACTGACCGTAATCGAGGCAGGGAATGGCGGATGACCATAGGCTTTGAACGGCGAGAAACACCCGTGTTTCTTCAGCACTTCCTCAGCAGCCGCGTTGAGGTCGGCAGTAGAAACACCCGGCTTTAAAAGTTCCTTGGTCGCTGCCAGAACTTTGGCATTGATTCGGCCTGCCTCACGCATAATATTCAGTTCGGCAGGGCTTTTGATATGAATCTGACGCGCCCAACTCATACGTATTGTTTTTTCACCGCGATTAACAGATCCTGCGCTACCAGATCGATCGATCGCGCTCCATCAACTTCAATCAATTTTTCATGATTGCGATAATAATCAATCAATGGTGAAGTCTGCTTGTAGTAGACTTCGATACGGTGCTTTACCGTTTCTGCTTTATCGTCGTCGCGTTGATACAGATCAGACCCATCAAAATCGCACATCTTGTCGTGCTTCGGTGGGTTCGTCTTTTCATTGAAGATATGACCTTCGGCGCGGCAGGTCCAGCGAGTACCCAATCGATCGATGAGGACAGACTCTTGCGCCTTGATAAAAGGGACAACATCCACGCGCCCATCAAATTCCCGAAGCATTGCTTCCAACGCTTTTGCTTGCGCGGGGGTACGAGGGAATCCATCCAAAATAGCGCCTTTCTTGCAGTCGGCGCGGGAAAGACGTTCCCGGATCATCGCAATCGTCACGTCATCAGGGACAAGTTCTCCTTTGGTCATATAGGTTTGAGCCAGCTTTCCAAGCTCCGTCTGGTTTTTAAGGTTCTCGCGAAACAGCTCGCCGGAAGAGATATGTGCCAATCCCGTTTTTTCGGACAAGATTTTCGCCTGCGTACCTTTGCCAACGCCCGGAGGCCCGAGCAGCACGATGAAGGTCGCCATTCACGCTCCTAGCTGATGAGAAGTTTTTCTTGATAACCGTGCAACTTAAGCTCAGCCTCAATATTCATAAACGTATCGCGAACCACACCAACAACGATAAGCAAACCTGAAGAAGAAACCAGGAACAGCCCCACACTATTTGCCGCAGCAGGAAGTACCAATTGCAGAAGGAATGGCATAATGGCCACCATACCTAACAGCAAAGCACCCGGTAATGTAATACGACTCTGGATGCGACTTAGATACTTCTGTGTTGCTGCACCACTATGCACACCGGGTATTTGGGCGCCGGATCGCTTCAGGTTATCACCATAGTTTTGTTGCTCAAAAATGACGGTTGTATAGAAATAGGTAAAGCTTACAACCATAATAAAATAGAGAACCCAGTATCCCCAAGAATTAATACCGGTTGGATTGAAGAAGCTTTGAATGCTTGTTGAAATGTCGCTTACCCATTGCGTTTCTGATGAAATAAAATAACTGGCAATGATCGCGGGGAATTGCAGGATAGCACTGGCAAAGATCAATGGAATCATGCCTGAAAGATTGACCATAAGTGGCAGGGTCGGCTGAGGCATTCGTACCGATTTTCCGCGCTGGATGGCATAAAAAACCTGGCTCTTCTGAGGATACATGATCGGAACGTTACGACGTCCCTGCTGCACGTACACAATCGCCAGCACAGTCAACACGATCACAAAGAGCATAGCGGCAAGCAAAACCCAGCGGTTCTGTTGATCAAGCAAAAGGGTTTGGATGTTGGCAGGAATCTGTGAAACAATCCCTGCAAAGATCACAAGCGATAGACCCTGTCCGCGAATACCATATTCTGAAATCAATTCACCGATCCAGATGGCGAACATCGTGCCTGCGGTCATAACCAGAAGGACCGTTAGGGATGGAAGCCAAAGTTCGCGACTAAACAAATTGAACTGGATAATCGGGCGACCCAATGCCTGCAAGGAAAGAGAATTGAATATATTGATTTGTCCGATCGCCGAAAGGACAGCCATGGGAACAGCCAGATAATAAGTCCATTTTTCCATCCACCGGCGGCCTTCACGCTGATCTTCCTGCATTCGTCTCTGGAGAGAGGGAATGATCGGAATGAGCAGCTGCAGAATGATTTGAGCAGTAATATAGGGGTATACACCCATCGAGAGGAGGGAGAAGTTAGAGATCGTACCGCCCGAGAGTAGATTCAGGAACCCAATAAAACCACCCTGGCCGCCTTGCGACTGGAAGAAAGCTGCCAGTGCCTCACGGTCCGCGCCCGGCACAGGAACATTTGCGGCAATGCGGAAGAGCATCAACAACGCAAGCGTGATAAGTAATTTCTTCCGAATATCTTGCGAGCGCCATAAAAAGCGCCACGCGGATTGTTTCTTTTCAGGCATGTCTGGATATTCCTCTGAGAGCAGGATTAACTGATCAACTCGACGCTGCCGCCGGCCGCTTCGATCTTTGTTTTCGCGCCCGCGCTAACTCGATGAGCGCGCACCTTGAGAGCCACTTTCATCTCACCGCGCCCCAAAATGACAACGGGATTGCGCGGGTCACGTAGCAAGTGGACTTTTTCCAGTGCTTCGGGATTGACCTCTACATCCTCTTTGAAGGCTTCGGTCAGTTGATCCAAATTGACTTCGTTATACGTCACTGAATTGCGCGGTGTAAATCCCTGACCGCGCATAAACGGCAGACGTCGATAGAATGGCAGATTGCCACCCTGACGATAGGCGTTTCCACCCTGACCAGAGCGCGCGCCTTCCCCCTTGGTACCACGACCGGCCGTCTTGCCCTGGCCGGCGGAGATGCCGCGCCCCACGCGCTTTTTATTCTTTTTGGAGCCCGGATTGGGCACGAGATCATGTAATTTCATCGTTCGTTCCTACTCTTCCACTTGAACCAGATGAACAACTTTGCGAATCATCCCGCGCAAGGCTGGATTATCCTTGTGTTCAACCGTTTGGTGCATGCGCCGTAACCCCAGGGCGAGCACAGTGTCCTTCTGGTCCCTTGTGTAGCCGATGGGGCTGCGGACCAACGTTACGCGGATCGTTTTTTCGCCTGTTTCCTGCTTAGGCATTTTGCTTCCTCCGTTCCCAGAACGGCAACAATTCGTTAACACTTTTACCACGGCGAGCTGCTTCTGCCTGTGGTGACTTCAATTGCTCCAGAGCATCGAATGTCGCCTGCACTACGTTTAGAACATTGGCGCTTCCCTGGGATTTCGTCAAAATATCACGCACGCCAGCTACTTCCAATACGGCGCGCACGCCGCCTGCGGCAATGACGCCTGTACCGGGAGACGCCGGTTTGAGCATCACACGTGCACCTGCGACCTTCCCCAGCACTTCATGAGGGATGGTAGTGCCGGAAAGGTTGACGACGTGCATATTCTTACGAGCCCGTTCAGAAGCTTTACGCATAGCGTCTGGCACAGCGTTCGCCTTGCCCACTCCCATAGAAATGGTACCCTTTTTATCGCCAACCACAACGGTTACACGGAATTGAAAGCGGCGGCCACCTTTGACAACCTTGGCAACGCGAGCAATTTCGATCACGCGCTCTTCAAACTGGTCCTGCCCTTCAAAATCCTGCTGCTGAGTATTTTGTTCTGCCATTTCTTTCTCCAGTCAAGCCTAAAACTGCAAGCCAGCTTCACGAGCGCCATCTGCAAGCGCCTTGATGCGTCCAATATAGCGATAGCCGCCGCGATCGAACACGACTGCCTGAATTCCCTTATCCTTGGCACGCTCAGCAACGGTCTGACCGACTAGCTTTGCCTGTTCCGCTTTTTTCAAGCCCTTCATTTTTTCTCGCAGATCGCGATCCACCGTAGAGGCGGACAGCAGAGTACGGCCTGTCTGATCGTCAATCACCTGCGCATAAATGGCAGATAGACTTCGAAACACGTTCAAACGCGGACGATTCGTAGTTCCCTGTAGATTTTTACGCACGCGTATATGACGGCGTACTCGTGCAACAGAACGAGAATTTTTCGCCATGGCTTACTTGGCTCCTTTCCCAGCCTTACCGGCTTTACGGCGGATTTTTTCGCCGAGGTAACGAATCCCTTTGCCGTGATAAGGCTCAGGAGGGCGGATGCGTCGAATCTCTGCCGCGGTCTGCCCCACAACTTCACGGTCATAACCCAGCACTTTCACCTGACGGGTCTTCTGATCAACCTCGAACGAGATGCCGTCTGGAGGCGTCATTTTCACCGGGTGTGAATATCCAACAAACAGTGCCAAATCCTTGCCCTGCATCTCTGCGCGATAACCTACACCCTGGACCTCTAACACAACATCGAAACCAGAGCTCACACCATGCACCATGTTTGCGATTACGGCCCGGGTTGTTCCATGCAAGGCGCGTTCCTTCGGATCATCCGAGTTGCGCGTGACCACGAGTTCTCCATTTTCCAACGCAATCTTAACCAGCGGGGAAAAGGATCGTTTCATTTCGCCTTTCGGCCCTTTGACGTGGACATCCGAACCCTGTACATTGATCTGTACACCGTTCGGCACAGCCACTGGTAAACGTCCAATGCGAGACACTAAATACCTCCTACCAAACCTTGCAGAGGATCTCGCCGCCCACACCCAACTGGCGGGCACGAGTACCGGTCATCACACCCTTGGGAGTCGAAATGATGGCTACGCCAATTCCGGAAAGCACCCAGGGGATATCCTGCTTTTTGGTATAGATACGTCGGCCAGGTTTGCTCACGCGTTCAATCCCAGAAATGACCGAGCGACGCTCACGGCGCTCACCGACGTACTTGATTTTCAAACGTAACACTTTCTGCGGAGATTGTTCATTCTCCGCAACATCAAAGCCTTCAAGATAGCCTTCATCCTTCATGATCTTGGCAATCTCGATCTTGAGCTTCGAACTGGGCATCGCAACCAGCGTATGACCGGCCGACACGGCATTGCGGATGCGGGTCAGCATATCAGCAATCGGATCCATAACAGTCATGCTACTACCTCCACCCGCTTACCAGGATGATTTCACGACACCAGGGATTTTGCCCTGCAATGCCATTTCACGAAAACAAATTCGGCACAAGCCAAAACGACGGATATAGCCTCGGGGGCGGCCACAACGAACACAGCGATTGCGCACCTGTGTGGCATGCTCCCGGCGAGCTTCACGATACTGCATAGCTTTCTTTGCCATAATTTACGCTTCCTTCTTGCTGAACGGCATACCGAGCAGTTGTAAAAGCACTCGTGCCTGATCATCGTTTTTGGCGGTGGTCACAATTGTGACTTCCATGCCGCGCAACTTATCAATTTTGTCGTACTCGATCTCTGGAAAGATCAGCTGATCCCGCAAACCGAGTGTGTAATTTCCACGCCCGTCAAAGGCGTTCGCTGAGACACCACGGAAGTCTCGCACTCGCGGGAGGGCAGTGCTCATCAGGCGATCGAGGAACGCCCACATTCGGTCGCCGCGCAAGGTGACCTTTGTCCCGATCAAACGGCCCTCGCGCAGCTTGAAGTTCGCGATACTCTTGCGAGCCTTGGTCATGACCGGCTTCTGGCCGGTGATGATAGTCAGGTCTGATACAGCGGCTTCCATCGCCTTGGGATTATCCATGGCTTCGCCCATCCCAATGTTCACAACAACTTTGTTAATGCGCGGAACCTGCATAATGTTTGTGAGATCGAACGCTTTGCGCAGAGCAGGAACAACCTCATTGTTATATTTCTCTTGCATTCTGTTCATGACTATTACTCCGCGACTAATCGATCAACGCCTGGCAATTTTTGCATACACGACGAGCCCCATCCTCATCGCGCTGCACAGCTACGCGCGTCGTTTCACCGCATTTTGGGCAGACAAGCATCACGTTCGAGATATCGATGGGACCCTCGAACTGGATACGGCCCGGATTGATGTTGCGACCAGCCTGCGTCTGCACCTGTTTCTGGTGCTTGGTGCGAATATTCACACCCTGCACGACAATGCGACGGTTTTCCAACAAAACATTGATCACCTCACCGCGCTTCCCTTTGTCTTCCAGGCGTCCGCTAATGACTTCGACAGTATCGCCTTTACGAATCTTGACTCTCATTCCTACAACTCCTCCACCTACAGTACTTCAGGGGCCAGGGAAACGATCTTCATAAAACCCTTTTCACGAAGCTCTCTGGCAACGGGTCCAAAAATACGTGTGCCTCTCGGGTTGACTCCATCGGCATCCAAAATGACTGCAGCATTATCGTCAAAGCGGATGTACGAGCCATCTTCACGACGATATTCCTTGGCACAGCGCACGATGACCGCCCGCACTTTATCACTTTTCTTCACACCGCCTTGCGGTGTGGCCGACTTAACAGAAGCGACGACAATATCACCAATACTTCCGTACTTACGGCTGGAACCGCCAATTACGTGAATTACAAGCAACTCGCGGGCACCCGAATTATCGGCTACCTTCAACCGTGACTCATGCTGAATCATTGTTGACCTCCGCCTCTTCGGTCACTTCTACGTTCAGATCCGCAACTCCGGTATCCGCCGTGCGGATCTCTTTTTTCACAATATTTTCTACCACCCAGCGTTTATCACGAGAAAGAGGACGCGACTCGACGATTTCAACCTGATCGCCAATCTGACAGCCGATTTCATCATGTGCTTTCACACGCTTGGTGGAATGAACGACCTTGCGGTACAGCGGATGACGGAACTTTCGAGAAATTTCTACCACGACCGTTTTAGTCATTTTGTTGCTGGTAACAACACCAGTCATACGACGACGATTGTTCATGCTTCACCTTCCGTCTCAGCTACCGCCTGCTCACGTAGAACAGTCTGCATCCGAGCGATCTCACGGCGCAAAACGCGCAAACGGCTGCTATCCGTTAGCTGGCCCGTGACCACTTGAAAGCGAAGTTTCATTAATTCTTCGCGGGCATCAGACAGCTTTGATTCAATTTCACCCGATTGCAGGTTCCGCAGCTCACTTGTTTTTGTCGACTTCATGCCTGCTCTCCTGCATCCTGCCGTCCTACAATCTTTGTCTTGATCGAAAATTTATACTGGGCATTCTTCAGCGCCTGAATCGCGATGTCCGAATCCAGACCACCGACTTCGAACATAATACGACCCGGTTTGACCACAGCGACATAGTATTCCACGTTACCCTTACCCGAACCCATTCGGGTTTCAGGTG
>DATFHE010000178.1:0-8922 GCA_035248745.1 Anaerolineales bacterium
TTGGTCGAGCAGCTGCGACCGGGCGATCGCGTTAGCATCGTCGTCTATGGCTCGGAGGCGCACGTCGTCCTGGAGCCGACCCCGGGATCGGATAAAGGCAGGATTCTTGAGGCGATTTACAGCCTGCATCCGGAGGGCGCAACCAACGCCGAAGCAGGAATCCACCTTGGCTATCAGATGGCAATGCACGCCTATAATCCGGAAGGTATCAATCGCGTAATCCTGTGCTCGGATGGCGTAGCAAACGTCGGGGAGACGGGACCCGAGGCGATCCTGGAAGAAGTAAGACATTACGTGGAAGAAAATGTGACGCTTACAACAATCGGTTTTGGCATGGATAACTACAACGATACCCTGATGGAACAACTGGCTGACAACGGCGATGGTTTCTATGCCTATGTGGACGATCTGCGTGAGGCGCGCCGTCTCTTTGTCGATCAGATCACCGGCACCCTGCAAACGATTGCCATGGATGCCAAAGTGCAGGTGGAGTTCAACCCTCAAGTGGTGATGCGTTACCGCCTGGTTGGTTTTGAAAATCGTGCGATTGCCGATGAGCAGTTCCGTGACAACAGCGTGGATGCGGGTGAGATCGGCGCGGGGCACTCTGTGACAGCCTTATATGAAGTCAAGCTGTACCCCGAAGCCTATGGGAACATTGCGACCGTCTTTCTGCGCTGGCAGGATCCCGAGACCCGCCAGGTTATGGAGCTGTCGAAGGATTTCAACACGGGTGAGCTTGCGTACCAATTTGAGTCCGCCGACCCCTATTTCCAGCGGTCTGTTATCGTCGCTGAGTATGCTGAAATTTTAAAGAAAAGCTACTGGGCAGAGGAGAGTTCACTGGCGCATGTCTACCACGAAGCGACACGTGTCAGTGAATTGTTGCCCTGGGAGGAGGACATGAGCGAGTTTATGGAACTGATCCGCCGGGCAAGCCAACTGACGGACTGATGAGTCTAGCCTTGCGAAGGTTTTTCCTTGAGGGGAAGTACTTAATCACAACAGCCTTCGCAAGGCTTTAGAGTGGCTTTCCTTCATAAACAATCCGCCCGTCGACCATGGTCATCACGGCTTTCGCGGTTCGGATTTCTTCTGATGGAAGTGCAAACAAATCATGCGAAAACAAGACCAGGTCTGCAAGATAACCTTCCTTCACCTGTCCCTTTTGGTGCTCCATGAATTCCGTATACGCCGCGTCACGGGTATAGCCCAGAATACACTCTTCGAGCGTCAGGCGCTGGTCAGGATCATTCGGTGACCATTTCTTACGGTTGAGCGCCACATCGATGTTGATCATCGGGTCAAAGGGCGCAACGGTCCAATCACTGCCAAGGGATAGATGCGCGCCTGCATTCCTGAGACTACGCCAGGGGAAGGAAATGGGCCAGCGCTTGGGACCCGTGCGCCCCGTCCAAACCTTGTCATCTTCCAGGCTGAGTGGAGCATGGCTTGTCTGCATGGAGGCAATGACTCCGAGTTCCTTGAAACGCGGCATATCCTCCGGCTGACACACCTCAATATGCTCCACTCGATGACGGCTGTCGCGTTTGCCGTTCTTTTTTTGGATCGCTTCATAACCATCCAGTGCCTGTCTCACGGCGCCATCGCCACAGCAGTGGACGGCGACCTGTAAGCCCATCCTGTCGCACAGGGAGGCCATGCGGGTGAAATGCTCCAATGAGAAGATCGGCTGCGCTTTGACATCGGGGGCGTCAGCATAAGGCTCGATATTGAATGCCGTATAGGATTCCCAGACTCCGTCCATAAAGAACTTTGCCGCGCCGCCGCGGACGTATTCCATTTGGACGGTTGCCATTTGCGCGGCTTCACTGAGCATGTCCTCTGTCGTCTCCGGTTTGACGTGATACGGCACATAGACGCGTATATTCATTTCGCCCGTATCTTCGAGAGCGGCGTATGCCATCAACTCTTCGACGTCGCCATTCATGTTATGGACACTGGTGATGCCAGTTGCGTTGAACCTTTGAATCGCAAGCTTTAATAACTCACGTTTGCGGTTTGAATCAGGTTCGGGAACCAGGTTCATGACGGCATCCATGGCATCCCCTTCACGCAGCTCGCCTGTGGCGAGTCCGTTCTCCTCGCGGACGATGACCCCATTTGCCATCTTGCGTCCGTCGTCAGTCAGAATGCCAGCCATCTCGAGCGCTTTGGTGTTTGCCCAGCCTGTATGCCCATCGTACGCGCCGATATATACGGGTCGATCTGCAAGGATTATGTCCAGTTCCTGCCGCGTGGAAACAATGCCATATCTGATGCCGCGCCCGGTCACCCAGGGATTCGTCCTGTTTTCACCAGCGTAATCCAGCAATATTTTCTTCAGATCTTCTTTCGTTTTGGCTTCCTGAAACTGCGCATTGCCCATCCAGATGGACCCCCAGAGCAAATGCACATGAGAATCGATAAACCCTGCTGTGAGCGTACGCCCCTGTCCGTCAATCAGGCGAGTGGATTTATTCCTGAACGATTGCACTTCTTCATTTGTCCCCACGCAAAGAATGTGATTCCCTTTGACTGCGACTGCCTCCGCGTACGGATTTGACGGGTCACTGGTGAAGACCTTAGCGTTCGTAATCATAACATCGGCAGATGGCATTTTTCTCTCCTGGGAAGTAGTAACGACTCGACGAAGCGCCCCGCGGGTCAGTCATTTCCATTGAATATATATAAATTGACCGATCAGGTCAAGTGAACTTTGCTTATTGTTTCAACGGTTATAATTTGGGCGAATGAAAACCCAGATCATCACACTCGAATCACATGATGACCTGATTTCCGTGCGGGACCGGATGTCCTGGGCGAAGACGCCGCGCATTTTGCTGGTGTGGCCCAAGTATGAGAAGGTCACGTTGCGTCAGGTAGACTTGAAGGTGCTGCAACGCCATGCGCTGTCTCTGGGCGCGCAGCTGGGTTTGGTGACGCGCGCGCGACGGGTGCGCCACGAAGCAGAGTCGCTGCGAATCCCGGTCTTTGAGTCCACGGGGCAGGCGCAGCGCCTGGCGTGGCCCAAGCCGCGGCGTAGGCGATGGGTACAGCGCCCGCCGCGCAAGGATTTGCGTGAGCAGCGGGAGCAGGTACTGGTCAGGGAAGAGGCATGGCGAGCGCATCCTGCTGTGCGCGTCGGAGGCTTTCTCCTCGGTGTGGCTGCGGTGCTCGTGCTTGTCGCCTTGTTTATCCCGCGCGCCGAGGTAGTGCTGCATCCCCAGTCGAAAACCCAGAGTGTGGTTTTGCCAGTCATCGCCGGTCGTTCTATTGAGTCCGTGTTTATCACTGGCACGATTCCCGCGCGCGAAAAACGTGTGATTGTGGAAGGGACACAGATTGTGACTGTGACGGGGCAGGGTGTGACGCCGCAATCGCAGGCGAGGGGACGCGTAACCTTTCGGAATCTCACACAGCAAGCGGTCACGATCCCCGCAGGAACCGTTGTGCGAACCGAGGACAACATCCGCTTCGAGACGACGCGCGCGGCGGAGGTCCCTGCAGGTGTAGATGAGACGCTGGAACTGCCGGTCGTAGCTTTGGAAAGTGGTCGCTCTGGAAACGTGGATGCCGAAACCATTGTCGTCGTCGAAGGCAGGCTCGGACTTTCCCTCTCGGTCACAAACCTCGAGCCGCTGACCGGTGGAAGAGAGACTCCGTCTGTTCAGGCGAGCGACACCGATCGGAAGCGCGCCAAAGAAGCGTTGATGGAAAAGTTGGAAGAGAATGCACGCGCACAACTGGAAGAGGAACTCCAAAACGGCGACGTTCTTTTCGAGGACACGTTTGAAGTATCCCAGATCCTCTCCGAAGTGTACGATCCGCCTGCCGGTGCGGCAAGCACTACATTGACGCTGAACATGCAGGCAGAATTTTCGACCCTGTACGCGGATACCTCTGACCTGACCGAGCTGGCCGCCTTAGCTTTGAACGCTTCTCTTCCCTCAGGCTTTGCCGCGGACTCCGATGCCTTATCCCTTGAGCCAGTGACGCAACCCATCCTCAATGATGACGGCTTCACCCGCTGGACCGTGCGCGCGGAGCGGCGTATTGTGCAGCAGATCAGCTATGCCCAGGTTACGCAGCTCATCCAGGGAAGTAGCGCTCGCCGCGCGCAAATGTTACTGGAAAGCAGACTGACTTTGGAAGATGTGCCTGAGATCCATCTTTCTCTACACTGGTGGCCGTGGGTACCCATTGCCCCGTTCCGTATCTCGCTGACGACTGAATAAGAGAATTCAATGAGAATCTTAGCTGTTGACCACGGTGAAAAGCATATTGGCATTGCCATCAGTGACCCGGCTGCCACGATTGCCTCTCCATTGAGAGTCATTCAGCACGTTTCGCGCTTAATGGACGCGGCCCAGGTTGCCAATCTCGCATCCGAGAATGATGCAGGCTTGATCGTTGTCGGCCAGTCGTTTGATGAAGAAGGCAAGCCCAATCTCGCAGGCAGGCGCGCGGCGAAGTTTGCCGAAGCGTTGAAAGAGCAGACGCAAGTCCCCGTGGTCCTGTGGGATGAGGCATTCAGCACGCAGGATGCTCGTGCCGTCAGAATTGAAATGGGCGGCTCGCGCAAGAAGCGCGCAGGTCACATGGACGAGCTTGCAGCGGTGATGATCCTGCGATCCTATCTCGATTCAAACCAACAATGAATGAATATTGTCTCGGGTTGCGAACCCCGGTTCAGTGAATGCTCATGGTGACCCAGCCTACAAAACCAATCTCCCGTCGTAAATCTAAATATAAAATCCTGCGGAACTTTATCGTCCTGCTCGCTGCTTTAGGCGTCTTTGCTTGTCTGCTTTCTGCACTGTTTTATGTTCCTTCGCGCGCCGCGCGGTTCTACGGCCCGCCCTCGCCATCGCTTTCTCTGCCACAGCGCGTCCAGTACGCGGCTATGTTACTCTGGTACAACGGTCTGCTAACTCAACCTCTGGATGTGAACGGTGCGCCGCAAACCTTCACAATCGAGATTGGCGAGTCTGTAGACTCTGTTGCCAACCACTTGCAGGCAGTGGGTCTAATTCGTGATGCGGATGCGTTCCGCACGTATCTGATCTATTCCGGGCTGGATACGTCTATCCAGGCGGGAGAGTACGAACTTAGCACAGCCATGCCCGCTATGGATATTGCGCATGAATTACAGGACGCCACGCCAGAAGAAGTGACCTTTGTCGTTCTGCCTGGCTGGCGGGTGGAAGAGATCGCCGAGTCGCTGGCGACCTCCGGGTTGCCGATCACGCGCGATGAATTCCTGGCAGCTGCTAAAGCGCCTCCTCAGCAGTTCGATTTTTTGTCGGGCACCAGCACGGTGGAGGGGTTTCTCTATCCCGACTCGTACATCTTCTCCCGGGATATTTCAACGGCGGATGAAATGGTCGCGGAAATGGTGCGTAACTTTGCGGCGCATCTTACCCTGGATATTCAGAACGGCTTCGCCCGGCAGGGGCTGACTGTCTATCAGGCAGTGACCCTTGCTTCCACGGTCGAACGCGAAGCGGTGCAAGACGATGAACAGGCGTTGATTGCGTCGGTCTATTTAAACCGCTTCCAGATGGGGATGAAGCTGGACGCAGACCCAACTGTGCAATATGCGATCGGTTATAACTTCCTGCAGCAAACCTGGTGGACGAATCCTCTGAGCCTGCTCGACCTGCAAGTTAATTCTGTCTATAACACGTATATTTATGAGGGCTTGCCGCCGACGCCGATCGCCAACCCCAGCCTGGGGGCTTTGCGCGCGGTTGCTTTCCCTGCGGAAACGCCCTATCTTTTCTTCCGTGCCAAATGTGACGGCTCCGGTTTCCATGAATTTTCCGAGACGTTTGACGAGCATCTTCAAAATGCATGTCAGTGAGGATGTAGCAGAACGTTCAGTACCCCGGGTAAGGATTTCTACAAATGACCTTTCTCATCCTTGAATTCGATCCGTCACCGGAAGCCTTTATTGAGCCGTCAAAGGTCATTCGTGCGCGATCTGCCCGAAAACTGTGTAATCACATTTTTTAAAGAAGTGATCGACAAAGTCATTTACCAGAACGGAGCCAGGGTGGCGGTTGAAAACAAATGGGAGGAGGTCCCGCACTGTATTTATGAGATTTCCTATCATGGTCGGCGCCTGGCTTTCAGGCAAACCGTGGCAATCTCTACTTAATAGGGAACGTAAGGGTCGGCCTGCTTTCTCGGGAGGAACATGCCGAGAATCGCCATTCCTAATCCCAACATACCAAGAAGCGCCCCCTGAATCATGACCGGTATGAGGATTTGCCGCGCCACCGCGCTCGTTGTTTCGGTAATGCTGGATGTTAAGGCGGGTGGAATCGGGAGGGTTCCCTGTCCTTGAATCAGAAGCTGGAGAATCCATCCCACCAGGGGCGCGCCGACCAGTCCGATGAGCACACTGCTCACGCCCGCGATCATAAATGGCCAGCCCCACCACGCCAGCCAGTCCCGCAGGCTCCGCACAGCAAAGATCGTGAGGGCAAAGAGCAGTAACAATGGCAAAAGGGGAGTCCACTTAATCAAAGATCGGACCCTGTTCAATTGCAGGCGCGGGTCCTGTGGCGTTCCGCTCAGGGTCCCCGGGATGAACGTCACTTCGTTGGGAAGGATGGTCGTCATCGTTTGGAGCTGTGATTGAAGAAAGGGCGTCATCAGATTGACCGCTTCAGGAGGCGGATTGCACAGAGCAATTTCACCTCCAAGCAGCCCCAACGCCATTTGTGTGAGTTGTTCCGCTGTGCAGGCGGGCTGGATGCTGAGGATCTGGAGCACAACATTCATCCCCGATGGACCCGCCAGTTGTGTTTTGAGAGGTATCAGGGAGAGAGCGGCAGAACTGCTGCGCCCATTCAAATAATCGAAAGTTGCATCCAGCGCATTGTTCGCTGTGGCGGTAAGTTCTTCCGGCGGCAGGAGCATCGCAATTGTGTTTTGCCAGTCTTCGGGTGCCAGCGCTCTTAGAAATGGAACGGCGTTGATGTTTTGCCCCATGGTAGAGGTTAATGCCGTGGCAAGGATGGCTGGCATTCGCTCATAGAGTCGCTGGTCAGCGAATGCCTGTTTATAGGTCGCCGACGAAAATGCTTTTGCTTCGACATTGATCAAAAGCAAAACGAGCACCGCGCTGATGATGAACAGGATGGCGCAAATCGCCCCTATCAACTCTCTGAGAGTTCGCACGATTAAGCCTCACTCACATGCGTAGCTCGCCGCAAAGCGTCAGTGCGGACGATATCGATATAGTCTTCGGTGACTTTCTCGCCGCCAGATGTTCCTAGCACAGAAAGCAACTCGCTCGCAAGCTGTGCTTTGTGCTCGGCGTCTCTGCGGCTCCATGTGCGGGTCTTGATCTCGAGATAGTATCCCAGCTGCGGCTCTATCATCTGGTCGAGGTTTACAAAGAACTCTGTGCCCTTGTAAAGGATACGCCAGCGTAGGCGGTCCTTTTCGATGGCGACCTCCGATTTTGGCTTGAAATACTCGCGGTAGAAACGTAGGGACTGTGAAGCGGGCGCGATATAGCGGCTGCGCGACAGCAGGACCTGGTCTTCGAATTTGCCTTCGCGCTTCTGCCCGAGCAGCGTTAACCTCGCCCGCACGTTTGTTACGGCTCCTTTGTCATCGATGAAGTCATCCTCACGGTAGCGAAGGCGTCCCTGCGACGGATCGTCGAAGAAGAAGTAAACGTCATGCTCGCGGTAATGTCGCTTGCGGATGACGTCGATCTCAGGTCCTTTCAATGCCTGGAGGATCGAGTCTGGCTCTGTGAGCTTGACCTTAACCTGCACTTCGAAGGACTCCTGCTCCAGCGAGCCGCCCAGTGCGATGAGCTTCGACAGCACAGATTGTTCGCGTTCGATCAGGAAGGCATCGATCTTCTTTGCCACTTCTGCAGCTTGTGCGATCAATTCTTCTTCATTCACAGTCAACAACTGGTGATCGCGCATCAGCCATCTGCCGTTCACCATCACATCGCTGACATCGGTTGATTTACCTGCATAGACGATCTGCGCGTAGGCATTATCAGGGGAGCGTTTGAAAGAGGGGGAGTTGTGAAGCGGCGAGACATCCACCAGAATCAGGTCGGCGCGTTTGCCGGGTTCGATAGATCCGGTCAGATGCCCGATGTGGAGCGCCTGTGCGCCGAGGCGGGTTGCCATAAGAAGTGCCCACGGCGCGGGCAGGGATGTGGGATCGTTTGTCACCGCCTTGGCGACAAACGCCGCGAGACGCACCTCCTCGAACATATCCAGATCGTTGTTCGAAGCGGGTCCATCTGTGCCGATGCCCACGTTGAGTCCGGTTTCGAGCATTTTCATCACCGGCGCGAAGCCTGAAGCCAGCTTGAGATTTGAGGAAGGGTTGTGAGAGACTCCCGCGCGCGCGTGATGCAACGTGCGGATCTCTCCCGAATCGATGTGGACACAGTGTGCTGCAATGACTTTTGCATCAAACAAGCCGAGCTTCTTCACATACGGAATGACCGGGATGCCATGTTCCTCGCGCATCACTTCCACTTCGAAGGCCGTTTCCGCCAGATGCGTGTGGAGCGGCACATCGAACTCCTTCGCAAGTTCGGCAGTCGCCTGCAGGATCTCAGCCGTGCAGGTGTATGGTGCATGGGGTGAGACTGCCGGGACGATCAAGGGGTGGTCCTTCCAACGTTCGATGAACTCACGCGCCATTTGCAGCGAGTCTTCGTAGGAGGCAGCATCCGGCGCAGGGAATTTCATGACTGTTTGCCCGCAGACCGCGCGCATCCCGGCATCCGCTGCGGCCCTGGCAACATCCTCTTCGAAATAATACATATCATTGAAGGTCGTTACCCCGCTGCGTATTTGCTCCGCGCAGGCAAGCAGCGTTCCCAGGCGGACAAACTCCGGAGAAACGAACTCGCGTTCCACCGGCATC
>DATFHE010000179.1:0-4828 GCA_035248745.1 Anaerolineales bacterium
ATCCGCTTAAGAGAGCCATAAAGCGTGCCGGGACCCATCGTCACTTTTCCCTGTGAGTCGGTTTCGACTTGTTTCATAATGCCGTAGCCGTGGCGCTCTCCGTTCGAAAGTGCCAGGAGAATATGGAAGACGGCAGGTGTCAGTGGAGAAGTGGAACTTGTAGTCATACAGAACACACTATATCCGCGGTGGATATAGTTGTCAAGGGGATCGTTAAAACAGATGTCCCAGCCGTTGAACGGCTGGGACATCTGTTTAGTGGAGATGGCGGGAATTGAACCCGCGTCCGAAAGATTCGACCCTCGAAACTCTACGAGCGTAGCCTGCCGAAGGTAGTCATCACAGGGATCTCGGCGGGCGGGTAACCCTGTGACCATCTGCTGATCTTAAGCACATTTAGCAGAGTCATGTGCAGCACTCACACCATTGTTTCGCCCGATCCGTCACCGGGTGGAGGACGGTGCCGGCGGACGCGCCCTCATCAAGGAGGACGGCTGTTATGTTTGTCGCTTATGCAGCGAGGGGCATAGCAGCGTAGTTAGTGCGATTGGCACTTGATTTTTTGCGCTGAGTTTACGAGAGATCGGCGCCTCTCGGCTCGCATTCCGGGACCAGCTTCTCCCGTCGAAGCCTGTCATCCCCAGATGTAAAGGAATTATAGCATACCGAAATTCGTGTACTAGTCCCTAAAACGCCATATTAACAGATTTCCAATACTTTGCTCTATCTGTTCTCTGCATGAAGAAAGGTAGGGAGTAACCCCACCGAAGTATCATCCACCCATCTTGCCCAAGAGACTGCTTTATGCTAGACTGGTATCATCTTACCAGGAATGATGCCACAATGAGCGAAAAAATCCTCATCATTGACGACGATCTCGATACACTGCGCTTGGTGGGGCTCATGCTTCAACGTCAGGGGTATCAGATTAGTGCGGCAACCAATGGCCAACAGGGATTGGAAAAGGCCTTTGAAGAAGACCCGGATCTTATTTTACTTGACGTCATGATGCCAGATATGGATGGCTATGAAGTAACGCGGCGGCTGCGGCAGAATCCCTCAACCCTGCAAACACCTATCCTGATGTTTACCGCCAAGACCCAGCTGGATGACAAAGTGATCGGTTTTGAAGTCGGCGCGAACGATTACCTCACCAAGCCAGCGCATCCATCGGAACTCCAGGCAAGGGTTAAGACCCTGCTCGCCAGGGTGAACAGTAAAAATACGGGTACAGGCTCGCTTAAAGATCTAAATCGCGCGTACGTAATCGGTGTGCTTGGGGCGCGTGGCGGGCTGGGTACCACAACAATGGCAGTGAATTTAGGTGCCGGTCTGCATTCCCGCACGAAGGCGGAGGTCGTTGTTGCAGAGATGCTGCCGGGGCAGGGAACGCTGGCACTGGATGTGGGTGTGACCCATTCTAAGGGTCTGGTAGATCTCTTGAGTCTTACCAAATTAAGTGATATCACGCGCGATTCCGTCCGCGAAGCGCTAGTTCCGCATCCATCGGGTTTGAAGTTACTGCTGGCTTCCGATCGCCCGCGCGACATGTACTTAATCAATCAGACCGCCAACTACGAAGCCCTGGTAAAAAAGCTCGCCGGGGTGGTACGCTTTGTCGTTCTCGATCTCGGCGTGGGGATCCAGCCTTTTGCAGAAAAGATCCTGCCTCTCTGCAATGAGGTCCTGGTGATCCTGGAGGGTGTGCCAAATACAATTACCCATACCAAAGCCCTGATTGACGATATTGCAGCCCTGGGAACTCCCAAGAAAAACATTAAGGTTGTGCTCAACAACCGCATTCGTTCTGAAACCCAGCTACCCTCCAGCCAGGTGCAGGCGCAGCTCGGGCATGAGATTCTGAGTACTCTGACACCCGCTCCCGAGCTCTTCGTGCAAGCCACACGGATGCAGACGCCCGCCATCCTCTGCCAGCCGGATAGTCTCACGACACGGCAGATTGTAAAACTGGTCGACTTCGTTACAGAACGAGAGGCGCTGCCTAGATGAGCGAACCCGCCGGTCCCACACTCGCCTCGATTTGCTCCGAAAATCGTGCGGCGATTGAGGACGCGGCGGCACTCCTTCGCAAGGCTGAGCGCGGCGTCGTGTTGACCGGTGCCGGACTCTCGACCCCTTCCGGCATCCCAGACTTCCGATCTGAAGGGACAGGCTTATGGTCCAGAGACGAGCCGCTGGAAGTCGCTTCTTTAAGCACATTTCGTACAGCTCCCGAACGATTTTTTCACTGGTTCCAGCCGCTTGCCAGCCGTATTTTCAATGCGCAGCCCAATCCTGCTCATCTGGCTCTGGCTGAACTCGAACGCGCCGGTCACTTGCGCACACTCGTCACGCAAAATATCGACGCACTTCACCAGAAGGCTGGTTCGCAGCACGTGATCGAAATGCACGGTACCCTGCGGACGCTCTCCTGTACGAACTGCTTTAAGCAGTTCGAGTCGGGTCCCTTCTTGCAACCTTACCTTGAAACGGGGAAAATTCCCCAGTGCTTAAGTTGCAATGGAATCCTCAAGCCGGATGTGATATTGTTTGGAGAACAATTGCCTCAACCCGCATGGTATGAGGCACAGCGTGCGGCTCGTCAATGCGACCTGATGGTGGTTGCGGGCTCCTCTTTGGAAGTCCTCCCTGTCGCAGGGCTTCCTATGCAAGCACTGGACCGCGGGGCACATTTGATCATCATCAACAATACACCCACTTACCTAAATGTACGTGCAGACGTCGTCATTTTGGACGACGTTGCCACTACAATCCCTGAAATAGCGAAGCGAGTATTCCATGGCTGAGATCAAAACCCAAACTCTGGATAGTTACCTGCGAGTCATCGAAATCTCACGCGATCTGGCATCCACTCTGGATCTGGACATCCTCTTGGACGATATCGTGCGCGCTGCAGCCGATATTACCCGCGCCGAGGCCGCTTCCATTTTGTTGTATGACGATACGGCACGCCAGCTCTATTTTCAGGTTTCCACGAACATGGAAGAACCAACCATGCGCGGCTTTGTTGTTCCGCTCGATAAGAGTATTGCCGGCTGGATCGTGACCAACCGCAAATCGGTACGGATCGACGATGCCCATAAAGATGACCGTCACTTCAGCGAAGTGGAGCAGACGATCGGCTTTGAAACACGCTCTCTCCTGGGAATTCCCCTCGTCACAAAAAACAAAGTTGTCGGAGTTTTGGAAGTCATCAATAAGAAAAAGGGCAGGTTCACAGACCCGGATGAATCGATGCTTTCCGTTCTGGGGGCGCAGGCGGCAGTTGCCATCGAGAACGCGCGCTTGTTCCAGCAATCAGACCTGATCTCCGAGTTCGTGCATGAACTGCGCACACCTCTGGCTTCCTTGAGCACCGCGACCTATTTACTCCTGCGCCCTGAGATGTCGCGCGAGCAGAGAGACCAGATCGTGAATAATATTCATACGGAAACCCTGCGGTTGAATTCACTGGCGTCTTCTTTTCTCGATTTGGCGCGACTGGAGTCGGGCCGGGTGCAATTCCGCAAGACCCGTTTTAGCATTGCAGATCTCATTTATGAATGCACCGATGTGATGACGTCCAAAGCGATGGAAACAGGCGTTCAAATCCGGGTAGATCTTCCCAGTGAAATGCCTCTCATGGAAGCGGACCGCGACAAGATCAAGCAGGTGTTGCTCAATTTGTTGAACAATGCCGTCAAATACAATCGCCCCAATGGGTCGGTGATTGTCAGTGGCACGTTCGACGAGACGGACATATCCATGACCATTCAAGACACGGGCGTAGGCATCCCGGATGAATCCATCCCGCACCTTTTCGAGAAGTTTTACCGGGTGCGAGAGCACGAGAGTAAAGCCGGCGGAACAGGTCTGGGACTTTCCATCGTGAAACAGATCGTGCAGGGGCACAATGGACGTGTCGAAGTCAAGAGCAAAATGGGCGTGGGAACCTCATTTACCGTATATATTCCCCGTTCCAACAGGATCAATCCTCGTAATACTGAAAAACCTTAGCGAGCTATGCTTCGTCTATAGTTCGCAAGGATCTTATGTCTGAACCAACACTTTGAGCACGCCAGTTTCTGCGGCGCGCTCAAATGCTTTTACGGAATCGTACAATTTGAATTCCTCTGCGATTAGAAGCGTTGGGTCTACTTGCCGGGATTCCAGTAGACGTAAGGCGGGCTCGAATGGACCGCAGCGTGAGCCAACGATATGGATCTCATCCACAACCATGGATGAGAAATTGACACTCACTTCCCCCTTATAAGTAGACTTCATCACGAGCGTCCCGCGTGGCCGAATAGCTTTCCGCGCCAGAGCAAAGCCGCCCGGTGAACCCGTCGCTTCGACAACTACATCCCATCGCCAGGGTTGGATGTCTTCCTCTGTAATCAGCTTGATCCCACACCTCTGCAAGAGAGTCTGTTGGTGTGCGTGACGCGCCACCACGCGCAGGTCACAGCCGTTCAGGGCGAGAGTCTGGGCAACGAGCTGACCCAGCCGTCCCGCGCCGATAACGAGCACACGGTCGGTTGGCTTGATCTGCACCTGTTGTTGTATTTCCAGCGCAGCGGCGAGGGGCTCGGTGAAGACCGCCATTTCATCGGGGACGGCGTCAGGCACGCGATGGAGATTTGTGACTGGTAATTGGGTATATTCGGCAAACGTGCCATCACGGTTGACAATCCCCAGCACAGTGCGATTTTCGCAGTGTGTGGAGCGCCCATTCTGGCATTGCTCGCATTGATGGCAAATAACATTGATCTCCCCCACCACGCGTTGACCGATCCACGAGTCCTCCTCCGCTTCCATGACTTCCCCT
>DATFHE010000180.1:0-4326 GCA_035248745.1 Anaerolineales bacterium
TCGAACGCGGTCTTCGTTATAGCTCCTGCCGAATTCTTCATAAGGCAGAGCGAGCAAAGCGTACAGCGAACCCCCTAATAGAATGAGGATAATCACCAAGCCAAAAATAGCGGAAGGATATCGACTCAGCTCCTGAAAGAATAGCGCACTGCGCGCTCTTATTTCACTCATGGATTCGCGCGCCGCGCGTAACGTATCCGATAGGGAAAACGCTCCTCTCTCCAGCGGAACCTCTACGGGCTGCGCGTGACCTTGGCTTTTTCTTTTTAACCAGCCTTTCGAGAAGAAGCTCCCCAGACCCGCAAAGGTGGATTTCAGCCGCGCATTTTTCCTGGAAGGAGTATTGTTGGGGGCGAGGTGGATGCGCGGGTCGATGATCACATACACCACGTCCAGCATGAAGACCAGGATGCCAAGTAGGTAGGCAAACAGGACCACGATCTGAATCACGATCATCAAGTCGCCGATCTGCACCTGGTCATTCCAGTAATTGGGCAACGCTTCGATATACAACAGACCGATCCCAGGCCATTGGAAAACGCTTTCAAGCGCTACGGTCAATTGCCAGAACCCGATCAAGCTGGTTGTAAAGCTGGTAATAATGTAAGGCAGAGCAGGCCTCAAGATGTACTGTCGTTCGAGGGCTTTATGATCCAACCCTTTGGCACGCGCCAGTTCCACATAATCCTCCTCAGAGTAGATAATGAAGAACGTGCGCCAGGCGTATACCAACTGGAAGAGCAGACTCAAGACCAGCGCGCAAACAGGTAGAATCATGTGTCTGAATACCGTCCATATACGTTCCACCGGGGTTCGAGCGGGGAGCAAGTCGAACATTCCGCCTACGGGCAGCAGATGCAGTTGAACGGCAAACAGAGCGATCAGCAGAATGGCAAACACCCAGCTTGGCACCGAAGAGATAGGTGAAAGAATCGTCACTACGCGATCCAATCGACTGCCGTAATTCCTTGCCAGGTAAAGCGCCAATGGCATGCCCAGAAGAAACACCAGCAGGTAGGCGGTGCCGACCAGTAGTAATGTGTTCGGCAAATAAACTAAAACAATGTTATTCGCGGGATCGGAATTGGATGGTGCACTAATCCCCAGCGGCTCCAACATAGAGATATCTAGGTCGCCCCAATCGAAGGTGAGGGCTTTGAACGTCCAGAGCAGGTTGCGCGGCCAGTATGGGAGAGTCATCCCTACTTCTTCGCGCAATTGATTTGCGAGGATCTCAAACTGTTCTTCATATTCCGAGTCACTATTGAAGAACATCCCCCCGTCATAAAGGGCACTCTGCACAACCCAGCCGATGTTTTGCTCCAGCTGCACCTCGAACGGGGATATGTTTGGCTCATCCCCCGCGCCTGGCGGATAGTTCACGATCAACATCGTAATAAACACCGCGACAAAGATCGTAAGCAGGATTGTAAATGCCTTGCCAGCCAGATACCGTGCCGCGCTTGAAACCAGACGCAAACGTGACGGTTTGGACAAGATCTGCGCAGAACTGGCTTGAGATACGTCCATCAAAAAATGCTACACCACCGGAAGCAAGAGTCCCACCCTCTGCAGGATGGGATTAAGTAGAGCCGGATTGAGGGTTTTGACTATCCAAAGCAATTCTCGGGGAGGTAAGGTTGAATAGCCTCACCAATCATTATTCTTTTCGTACCCGAGCTTCACCAGTAAATCCCCTGCTATATCCTTGAACAAATTCTTATGTTCTTCCGTAAAATGCTCGCGCCAACCGCCCGTTTTCCCGGAACGGAAGGTGTGACTCCTCCTCGGCTGGATTGCCTTCACTAAAATAGACACCGCCCTTCCACGCTCTGTCGGAATTCGATAGCCGATACTTTCCACTTCGTCGAGAATGGACTCCAGGGTGGGCTTCTGGTTGTTGATCAAATCCTCGAAGCGGATGCACATGACATGAGGCTGTTCCAGCCACTCGAACACGCTTGCATATCTTTGCTTGACGCCGACCATGTAGAGTCCCTGCTGGTCAATGCCCGTAATGGCAACTTTCAAGCGTTTCCCAAAATCAGGCAGAGACTTATAAAACTGATGCATCCCGTGTTCTTCGTGTATGTCTGTGGCGAAAAAAACCTGTGAAATCAACAGATCGCGCGGGTCGCGATGGATAAAATAATTCACACGGTGTGGCTGACACAGAAAAGCAATATTTTCCGGCGAAGCCTCCACATATCCCCAGCCGATCACCCCACGCGGGATGCGCTTCAGTTCCCTTAATACTTCTTTGTCCGATTTTCTTCTCCCCTTTTTTTCAATCATTCGTACAGGGTCAGCCTGCACATATTTGTACGGCATAATCCGGGTAAAGCCGTTCAGGATTTGCAGCAACAAATGCGACCCGCTCTTAGGCTTTGCGTTTCCAAAAATAGGCGGTGCATCAAAGGACAACCGTCTCCAGCGCAGGATCGCTTGTGCGGTTTTGCCGGCGGGGCGCAGAAACGTTCGGAGGTTCATAAAGTCTTACATGTCCTATACGTCTGATAAGCCTGATAGGTCAGGCTTCTACTCTCCTTCATTCACCCGTCGTAATCTTTTCAGAGATGGCTGTTCGCTCGCGTAGACTTTCTTCACGCCATCCCCAATGCTTCGCTCGGTCACGCGAATGTACTTCACCAGCGTTTCGAACCCCCACGGCTCCACAGACGCCGCCTGGTCGCTGCCCCACATGGCGCGGTCGAGGGTGAGGTGTCGCTCCACCATGCAGGCACCCAGTGCTACAGCAACTGCTGTTGGGACAAGCCCAACTTCGTGGCCCGAGTAACCAATCGGAAGGTTCGGAAACTCGCCGCGCAACGTTTCGATCATTTTGAGATTCAATTCCTCCGGCTCACAGGGATAGGTGCTGGTACAGTGCATCAGGAGTAGATTGGTGTCACCAGCGATTTTTACACCCTGCTCTATTTGCTCCATGGTAGACATACCAGAAGACAGAATCAAAGGTTTGTCGGTGGAACGTGCCTTGCGGATCAAGCCGAAGTCCGTCAAAGAGGCGGAGGGGATCTTATAGGCGGGCGTATCGAATTGTTCCATGAAATCCACGGAGTCTTGATCCCATACCGAAACCATCCAGGCAATCCCTTTTTCTTTGCAATACCGGTCGATCTCACGGTATTGCTCTTCGCCGAATTCTACTTTGTAGCGGTAATCTAAATAGCTGATATAACCCCAGGGCGTTTCACGCATTTGGTTCCTTTGTTCGGGAGGCGTCGCAATTTCCGGGGTACGCTTCTGAAACTTGACTGCATCGACGCCCGCGTGCACAGCTGCGTCGATCATACGCTTGGCGATGTCGAGATCTCCGTTGTGGTTGATGCCAATCTCGGCGATGATATAGGCAGGCTGTCCATCCGCTACCAGCCGGTTTCCGATCTTTATTTCACGAGGCATGTTTTCTCCAGATTAAGATTTTATAACGTAGTAATTATGGCAGTGAGACATCTGTGACTTCGACAAAATCAAACGGAAAACTCCAGGAGGAATAATAGTGCTGGTCCGGGAGCAGCGCGTAATCTGCATCAAAGAACTGATTGAACAACACCCGAAAGGAATTGACCGGCGAGATGGAAGGGTAGAGCCGCGTGTAATCCTGATCCGGGAAGTAATAGGCATTCAAAATGCCGAACCTCTCGGCAGGGAGTGTGTTCTCCAGGGAACCCCAGTGCAGATACGCACCCGGACCATGATCGCCTTGAATGATAATAATAGGAGGTGTTGTCGAGCGCGCCAGGATGGCATCCACTGTATTGAGGACAAGCTCATTGATATACTGGATTTGCCTGCGATAGCCCGCAATATAATTCCTTTGCGAATGGTCGCGGATGTAGTAATTCGCGTCGTTCAGGGTAAATGGCGTATCATGAGATACCACCGCACCCTCTTCATCGAAAACAAACGGAGGGTGAGGTGCAATGAGGTGGGCGTACACAAAGTAACTCCCTTCCAGCGCCGGGACTTCCTGCAATTTAGTAAAGGTAAACATAATATGCCGACGATGCGTATCATACGGCATTTCGATCAAGGCTTTGTTTAAAGCAGGCACATGCGATAAGACCCGCGCCATGCTATGGTCAATCAGAATGCTTTCAAACGCGGTCACGGGATAGGCGATGCCGCTTTGCGAGTCATCATAATAAATCTCTGCGCTGGAAATCGTCGCTTTATATTCATTATGAAAGGAGATCAACTGATACCCGTGTTGCGCCAGAGTGTTTCGAACCTTGTTGTTCTCCACCAGGTTGACCAGGTCGCCTCGCTTTTCGATCTTTGTGCCGCTGGCTTTTAAAGTTTGCA
>DATFHE010000181.1:0-5619 GCA_035248745.1 Anaerolineales bacterium
GGAGATCATGCAAATGGTCGCGCCCGCCGGTCCGATGTACCAGGCGGGTACCCTGGCAGGCAATCCGCTGGCGATGAGTGCAGGGATCGCCGCGCTGGATCTCATACGCGAGCAAACGATTTGGGAGGAAATGGAACGCCGCGGACGTCAACTGCAGGCGGGAATTGAATCCGCCGCGAAAAAAGCCGGGGTTCCCATCCAGCAGACGCGAGTGGGCACCATGTTTACCACGTTCTTCAGCGAGACAACACCAATCGATTGGAACACGGTCCAGGCTGCTGACAAAGCCCGGTTCGGCAAGTTCTTCCAGAAAATGCTGGCAACCGGGGTGTATCTCGCTCCTTCGCAATTCGAAGCGGGGTTTCTATCTGTGGCGCATGATGAGAATGTCATCGCAGAGACCCTTGCAGCTGTCGAGAAAACATTCAACACTTGGTGACGGAATAGGACGGGCTGCCAGCCCGTCCTACTTTTCGCGATTGATTTCGATCTACATCCGCTGTTATACTCGGCGGCATCAAAACCACTTGTAAGTGAAGTGAGAGTGTATGGGCAGATTGCCAACCGGCACTGTGACATTTTTGTTTACAGACATCGAAGGCAGCACACAGCTCTGGGAGAAATATCCCGAAGCGATGAAGGATGCGCTGGCAACCCATGATTCGCTGTTGCGGGAGGCCATCGAGGCAAACGGGGGACAGGTCATCAAGACCACCGGCGACGGCATTCACGGCGTATTTGAAAAAGCCGTCGATGCGGTCCATGCCACGCTCACGGCGCAGCGTGCACTCAAAGACTCGATCCTTAATCCTCCTATAAAAGTGCGCATGGGGTTGCATACCGGCGAAGCAGAGCTGCGATCTGACGATTATTACGGGCAGGCGCTCAACCGTGCCGCGCGCATCATGGCATCCGGGTATGGCGGGCAGGTATTGCTCTCCTCGCTCACCGCCGAGCTGGCGCGCGAGCATTTACCAGCCGATGTCTCTCTACTTGACCTCGGCGAACATCGCCTGCGGGATCTGGTACGCCCGGAACATATCTTTCAATTGCTGGTGCCCGATTTACAGACTGAATTTCCGGCTCTCAAAACTCTCAATGCCTTTCCGAATAACCTGCCTCCGCAACTGACCAGCTTCATTGGTCGTGAGCGCGAGCTTCGAGAAGTGCAACGGCTGCTCACCTCGGCACGCCTGCTGACTCTGATTGGCCCGGGCGGCACGGGCAAGACGCGGCTTTCACTCCAGCTTGCGGCGGAACAGTTATCGGAGTTCAAAGACGGTGTGTGGCTTGTGGAGCTGGCTCCGCTGAGCGACCCGGCGTTAATTCCCTCCACAATCGCGTCCGTTCTGGAGTTGCATGAGGTACCGGGGATTCCCCTGATGACGATCATGATAGATTATCTGCGCGCCAAACAGCTTCTGCTCGTTCTGGATAACTGCGAACACCTTGTGGAAACCAGCGCGCAGGTCGCCGATCAATTGCTTCACACCTGCCAGCACCTTAAGATCATTGCTTCCAGCCGCGAGGCATTGGGCATTGACGGGGAAACGGTGTACCGCGTCCCATCGCTATCTCTACCCGATTCCTCCCCCGCATCGTTGCTGGAGTACGAGTCCACGCGGCTGTTTATTGACCGTGCCACCAAAGCCGAGCCGCGCTTCCACCTCACGGACCACAACGCCTCGTCCATCGCCCAGATCTGCCAGCGGTTGGATGGCATCCCTCTGGCAATCGAGCTGGCAGCGGCGCGGGTCAAACTGTTTACTCCCGAGCAGATCGCCGAGCGCCTCGACGACCGGTTCAAGCTGCTGACGGGCGGCAGCCGCACTGCCCTGCCGCGCCAGCAGACACTGCGCGCCCTCATCGATTGGAGCTACCAGTCCCTCAATGAAACGGAGCAGCGAGCGTTGCGCAGGTTGGCGGTCTTTTCGGGCGGCTGGACGTTCGAAGCTGCCGAGGCGGTGATCAGGGAGCCGGACGCGATGGATGGTCTTCTGGGGTTGATTAATAAATCACTGGTCAACGTCGAGGAGCAGGACGGCAAGTCCCGCTATCGCTTCCTGGAGACGATACGCCAGTATGCAATGGAAAAGCTGCTCGAGTCGGGGGAAGCAGCGGACGTCCGTAACCGTCACATGGACTATTTCCTGTTCAGTTCGGATGTGGAAGCCGAAGCCGATCGAAGAATCTTCGGTCAGGAAGATGTGGAATGGCTGGACGAGATGGAGCAGGAGCATGACAACCTGCGCGCCGCCCTGGAGTGGTCCACAGCCAATTCTCCCGAGAAATCGCTGAGGCTTGCCTATCTGGCAGGGAGCTTCTGGGCTGCCCGGGACTACAACCGTGAAGCGCAAAAGTGGTGCCAGCTCGCGCTCGAGCAGAGCCGGGGCTTGCCGGATGCGGACATCGATCGAGCCCGGGTGTTTGGCATGCTCGGCTGGTGTTCCATCGCCATTGGCGACCATACGACAGGCCGCGAGGCAGCAGAAGAGGGTGCTCGGCTCGCCGCAAACAGGGGCGATGTGAAAACGCAGGCCCGCCTTCTGAGCGTATTTGGTCTGGCCTGCACCTTCCTGGGGGACTTTGCTGCGGGGGAACCGGCGGTGATCGAAGCAGAAGCAATTGCTCGTGAGATGGGATACCCCGGTGAGCTATCGCTGGTGCTGACCACACGAGCCCAGATGACGTATTTCGCCTACAGGGATGGGAGGCGCGCAAAACGCTACCTCGATGAAGCCGTTGCCGTGGGCAGGAATGCCCGCCTGCAGTGGGCGACTACCATGTCTGTTTTTGGGATGGCGCGCCTTGCCGGTTCCATGGGGGACGTCGATACCGCGCGAGCGCAATTTTTGGAGAGTGCTGCGAATGCCAGGCGGGTGGGGAACAAGCGCCTCCTGTATTCGTGTTACAGCGAGCTGGCACATGTTCTGCGTGAGAATGGCGAACTGGAGGAGCCGCTGGCTATTTACCGTGACCTTCTCCCCAAATGGAGGGATCTGGGTCATCGTGCTGCCGTCGCGCATGAGCTGGAGTGCATTGCTTATATCTTATCGAAGAAGAATCAGTCACAGCCAGCCACGATACTCCTTGGGGCAGCCGATGCCTTGCGTAAACTATCTGGCTCCACAGCAACCCCCATGGAACAGGCAGAATATGAAAAGGAACGTTCGACTCTGCGTGAGAAGATTGCCGAGGAAGATTTTAGAAAAGCCTGGGAACAAGGTCAAGCCTTGACCTTGGATGATGCAATCGCCCTGGCTGCCCAAAGGGAGTAATTTCCAAACTCAATTTCAATACGGATTGATGTCCAGCTTAAAAGCCACTGTATCAGAAATCTCATAAGGCTTACTTCTTCTCTTCCCTGTTTACCTGATAGGGGACATCGGTGACGACGACCCCCGGCTTGGATAGTAACTCCTGACGCAGAAAATTTGCAGTCCGCATGTGCAGGGCATTGTGCCAGCGTTTGGATGGGATGAACTGCGGCACAACGATCGTAATGGTCTCATTCGGCTGACGCTGATCAATGATCTCTTCCAGGTATTCGAGCAAAGGCTCAAGGAAGAGGCGGAAGGGCGAGTCGAGGATTATGAGACGCGTGCCTTCTCCCCAGGTCTTCCACTTCTTCTGCACCTTTTCGGCTTCCTCCGGCTCTGTCGAAACATGCACAGCTGTTACATCATCCGAAAGAAGCTTTGCATAGCGCAAGGCTTCGAGAGTGCCCTGATGAATGGCGCTGACCGGCATGATCACCCGGTGACGTGTCTGTCGGGCGGGTAACCCGCTGAATCGCTTCAGCGTGAGATGAGAAGCAAGATCTTTGTAGTGACCATGAATGGTAAAGAACAACTTGACGAGGACGGGAATGATGATCAACACCACCCAGGCGCCTTCCCGGAACTTGGTGACGGCAAAAATAAGCATAACAATCCCTGTGCATAAGGCGCCAAAGCCATTGATGAACATTTTTGTGTGCCAGCCTTTGTCATAACGAAGAACCGACCCCTGTTCCACAATTTCTCTTCCTTCTTCGAGATGACCAATTTTCCACCACCGTCGAGCCATACCAATCTGAGACAAGGTAAACGATAGAAACACGCCAATCGCATAAAGCGGGATGAGCAAGTCCACCCTGGCTCTAAAGACAATAATGAGTAGGGAAGCAATCACAGACAGTGTAATAATTCCGTTTGAATATACCAAACGGCTGCCACGGAAAGTCAACTGGCGCGGGAGAAAGCGGTCCTCCGCAGCGAGCGCACCCAGACGAGGGAACCCTGCGAACGCCGTATTTGCCGCCATCAACAGAATCACTGTAGTCGCCGCAATGGTTGCCAGATAGAGCGAACCACGACCCTGAAAGACGGTACGAACGAGTTGCGAGATAACCGTTTCCTCATGAGAATAAACGCCCTGAATCTGAGCCGCCAGAAACGAAATTCCGAGAAATAGAGAACCAAGGATCATGGACATCCAGATCAGAGTGATGGCTGCGTTGCGGCTGCGCGGTTCTTTGAATGCAGTAATTCCATTCGAAATGGCTTCTACCCCGGTCAGAGCAGTGGTGCCATTGGCAAATGCATGCAGAAGCAGGAACGGTGTGATCACCGAAAGGGATTCGGTGAGGTGAAACGCAGGTGGGTCCACTACGACCCCCAGCGTTCCCGTTAGGCTTCTAAATAAACCGATGCCTACAGTAATAAACATCATGGCAACAAAGAAGAAGGTGGGAATGGCAATCGCGGTCCCCGATTCTTTCACGCCGCGTAAATTGAGCAGCATGATCAGAATCACCGCCGCAACAGCGATTTGAACACGAGATGGATCCAGATTGGGGAAGGCAGAAACAATCTGCGCTACACCCGCTGAGATGGATACGGCAACGGTCAGAATGTAATCGGTCAGGAGCGCCGCGCCGGCGACCTGGGCTGGCATCTCACCGAGATTATCTCTGGAAACGATGTACGCACCGCCGCCGCCCGGGTATGCGTGAATGGTCTGCTGATAGGAAATCGTCACAATTGCCAGCAGGGCAACGATGGCAATTGAAATAGGAAAGACATACTCGTATGCCAGGGAGCCCGCGACCGATAGAACACCTAATATTTCCTGCGTGGCATAGGCGGTGGACGATAATGCATCAGAGGCAAAGACAGCCAGACCGATGACCTTCCCAATCGTCTGTTCCGGCGCGTCCGCTGTTTGTAGTGGTCGCCCGATCAGCCAATGACTCAACGAGCGGGGCGGCCGATAAGTACTTTGCCGCCGCATGATCTCGGTTCGATGGTTTTCAGGGGTTAACATGGATAGCCTTTAATGTGCCATTCTCCATTGGACAATCTGATGGAAAAGGCTAACTGAATAATTTATTCCAAACCCAGATCAGCCAGAACTCAGCCATCACGCTAAGGATTAGGAGTATTGTTGGTGCCCACTCGTGCGGCAAAGACTGAATTCGAATTTGAAGGAGGGACGCACTCGTAATGATGCCAATCAAACCTGTCCACAATGAAATGCGTGAGAGCAGGTTGAGTCTTGATCGATGCTGCGGATGCAGACTTGGGAGAATTAAGATGGGCGCATCCAAGTTTTCTTCAAAAAGTTGATTCAATGGTT
>DATFHE010000182.1:0-9190 GCA_035248745.1 Anaerolineales bacterium
ATATGATATCTCTGTCATGGGAACAACCATTTTGGAGAGTAGATGACCGAAGCGCGGATCACGCCTGATGCCCGTGCCTGTAGTTGTGATCCTATCCGATGATCAGCCCAAAACGCGCAGCAGAGTGATGAGGCTGGGCATGACCATCATGATTATCGAACCTGCTGCTATTGATGTGTTGGAAATGGGTTGAAAAAAGCAGGACTCTTACAGTAAACTGTGCCTGTCGAAAATTTTATAACCGCCATTTACGAAGTGCTGCACAGCAAGCGGCAATCGGTGGCGGTTATTATTGTGTGTCAGGAACAAGAGAAAGAGGTGTAAACAACAATGCGAAAAATCTTTTGGATAACGATGATAGGTGTATTGCTTCTGGCAGCCTGTGGTGGGAATGAAAGCTCCACCGCTGCTGAAGATGCAACGCTGGCTCCCGTCCCGGCAGAGTATGCAGGCTTATCGAATCCGCTGGGTGCTGAGGCAGCAGACGCCGGCGCAGAAGTATTCCGCACGAACTGTGCGATGTGTCATGGCCCGCAGGGACATGGCGATGGCCCTGCGGGCCAATCGCTTGTGCCGAAGCCCAGAAACTTGGCGAGTATACAGGCTGCAGCCGGCGATGACTTTTTGTTTTGGCGTATTCGCGAGGGCAAGCCCGGTACCTCCATGGTTGCCTGGAAAGGGATCCTGACTGATGAACAGATCTGGCAGGCGGTTTCCTTTATTCGCACATTGAAATAATACATTAATTTGTCCTTAGCAACGCTCTGAGCCAAGCGGGCGTTTTTATTTGAAGTTATAATACACTCAACATAAGGAGATCCACTCATGCCACTTCCCGCTGGGATCCCAGCACCTGATTTTGAACTGCTCGACGATACGAACGTCCCGCGTAAACTGTCTGACTTCCGCGGAAGGAACGTTGTCCTATACTTTTATCCGGCAGATGACACACCGGGTTGTACAAAGGAAGCCTGTAACTTCCGTGATGACTACTCTGCCTATGAAAAGGCAGACGTCCAGATCCTCGGCGTCAGTCCTGATACTGTTAAGTCGCATGTGAAGTTCAAGCAAAAGTTCCAATTGCCTTTTCCATTGCTGGCGGACAAGGACCATAAAGTCTGTGACCTGTATGGCGTCTGGGGTCCCAAAAAGTTTATGGGCAGGGAATATGAGGGGGTGCTTCGCACCACCTTCCTGATCGACGAAGATGGGAAGATCGCAAAAGTGTTCGAAAATGTGCGTCCGGCGGAGCATAGCGCGGAGGTGCTTTCGATGCTGAGTGTCCCTGATTAAGCGGAGGAATCCTCCGGTCACGAAGGAAAGGCACTTTCTGCCTGTGAAATTCGTGACAAATGTTAGAAAGTTTGGTACATTTAGGCGGCTTTGATCGGGGTCAACCCGTTACGTTTTTGAGGAGAAAAGAGCGTATGCGACGACACTATGTCATTGTGGGAATTTTGGTCATTGTTATGTCAGTTCTTATCTATATTGGCCTGGATTCTGCGGGATTGATGCCGGTGGAGGCAAGTGCACAGGCAGTCGATATCGATTGGATGTGGAATCTGGAAGTGATTGCCATGTCATTTCTCTTTTCCCTGATTGTGGCGCCACTGGCATACAGCCTGATTGTGTTCCGTCGTCGCAAGGGTGATACCACGGATGCCGAACACATGGAGGGGAATACCCGCTTGGAGGTTGCGTGGACAATTGTTCCACTGTTTATTGTGATGGCATATGCGTATCTCGGCGCCATTAACCTGGCGGCAACCCAGCGGGCGGACCCGGAAGCGATGGTGGTACGAGTCACCGGTCTGCAGTGGTCCTGGACGTTCGAATATCCGGCTGTGAACGGTGTAACCGTTGTGTCAGATGAGCTGCATGTCCCTGTGAATAAGCAAATATTATTGCGAATGACTTCGAATGACGTGATCCATTCGTTCTGGGTGCCGGAATTCCGCGTCAAGCAAGATCTTGTACCCGGCCGAATTACCCAGCTGCGTATCACGCCGACGCTCGAGGGAAATTACAAGGTCCGTTGTGCCGAGCTTTGCGGGACGTCCCATGCTTTTATGGAAAAGCCTGTAATCGTTTCTTCCCAGGAAGAATACGATGCCTGGTTTGCGGTTGCGCTGGAGGATGCTGTTACTGCCTCCCAAACACCTGAGGGACGCGGTCAGGCACTGGTAGCAGCCAATGGCTGCGCCGCCTGTCATTCCATTAACGGGGCGCCGGGGATTGGCCCCACCTGGTTTGGTTTAATTGGAAGAACAGAAGAATTAAACGATGGCAGTACGGTGGTTGTTGACGAAGCATATGTCCATGAATCGATCAAAGCCCCGCAGGCGAAGATCGTTGCCGGTTTTGAGAACCAGCTCATGCCGACGTATGGTTTTACTGATGAAGAAATCGCAGATATCGTCGCGTATATCAAGACGCTGAGATAACTTGCGGAGGATGAATATGAGAAATACAAATCCTGTTTGGAAAGGGTTGCTGCTTCTGCTCGTCGCGGGGGCGATTGGCTATGGAATTGGATTGGTGCTGGATCTGTTGGTTTCCGGCGCGATCAATACGTCTGGCCCGGTCGGCGCAGCTTTCGCCATTCTCTTTGCCGTGACAGCCTTTTTCTTTGGGGTGTACGGTTATCGCGGCATCACACGAGGCTTGGTGTACCAGGTAGTGGGGACTCTGGTCGGCGCGCTTTTGATCACAGGCATTCGGGCGCTGATGGGCCTCGATACCATATTTGGTGTCTACTTATTCAGCGAGCCAGCCTGGGTGGTTGGCGGAGTGGTCGGCGTCGTGTCGTTCCTGTTTGGTGTGGGTGTGGTCCATGACTGGGTGCAATGGTCACGCGGCATCGATACGCCTGAGCATCATACCGATGAACCCGGGTGGGAAAAGTATTTCGGTGTTTCCCTTGACCATAAGGTGATCGGTATTCAATACACAATCACGGCACTTGTCTTGATCGCCATTGGCGGCACCTTTGCCATGATCTTTCGCACGGAGCTGGCTGCCTCTCAATTACAGTTCCTGACCACCGAACTCAGGCTGTTCAATCAAACCGGTCCCCAGATCTATAACACCCTCATGTCCCTGCATGGCATCATCATGATCATCTCGATCCTGCTGGGGATTTCGGGCATTATGAACTATGCCGTGCCGTTCCTGGTTGGTGCACAGGACATGGCATTTCCAAGGCTGAATGCCTTTGCCTATTGGGTGTCTGTTCCTGCCTCTGTACTCATGCTCCTGAGCCTTGTGCTCGGTGGGTTTGACACAGGCTGGACGGGCTATCCACCACTATCCGCTCGCGCTCCTGTCGGCATGCAGATGTTTTTCCTCGGGGTGTTTACCGCAGGCTGGTCATCCATCCTCGGGTCGCTGAATGTGATTGCAACGGTCGTTCGCCTGCGCGCCAAGGGAATGTCTGCCATGCGCCTGCCTATTCTCGTGTGGGCATCGGTCGCGACCTCCATTATTGCGCTCACAGCCACGCAGTTAATCGGTCTTTCCTTTCAGTTGGTTATGTTCCAGCGCCTGTTTGGTATGCCCTTCTTCGATGCAGCCAGAGGCGGAAACCCGGTGTTGTTTCAGCACCTTTTCTGGTTCTACTCGCATCCGGCAGTCTACGTCTTTGTGTTGCCAGGCTTGGGTGTAATTTCAGAACTGCTGCCAGTGTTCGTCCGTAAACCCTTGTTTGGGTATCGCTGGGTCGCTATGTCATCTCTGGGGATTGCGCTGGTCGGCTTTACAGTCTGGGCTCACCATATGTTCACATCTGGTATGAATGAGTACCTGCGGGTCCCGTTCATGTACAGCACGTTGCTTGTGGCAGTACCGACCGGTGTAAAGTTCTTTTCCTGGGTAGCCACGCTGTGGGGAGGCAAGATCGAGACTCCCACGCCCATGCTTTTTGTGCTTGGTGCGATCATTGTGTTCCTGATGGGTGGGCTTACAGGTCCCCCGAATGCCGCGATCGCGCTCGACCTTCATCTTCATGACACATACTGGGTCGTTGGTCATTTCCACGACACGATTTTCGGCGGCTTCGTCTTTCCGTTCTTTGCGGCTATTTATTATTGGTTCCCCAAAGCTACAGGCCGGCGCATGAATGAATTCTGGGGCAAAGTCCATTTCTGGATGATGACCCCCTCGTTCTTTGTCCTGACTCTGGGAATGATGGTGATTGGTCTGAGAGGAATGCGCCGCCGTATTGTCGATTATGATCCGGCTCTCGGGTTCGACTTTATTCAGCTCCTGATGACGATTGGTGGTTACCTGATCGCGCTTTCTGTTTTGATCTTCATCATCAACCTCGTCCACAGTATCAAGCATGGTGAGAAGGCGGAAGGCAACCTTTGGAACTCGCGTTCTCCGGAATGGCAGGTTCCGTCGCCCATGCCGGTCCACAACTACGATGTTCCCTTTGAGGTCGTTGGCGAACCGTATGACTATGGTTTGAAGGATTCCAAATATGTGGAATTTTCACCCAATGGGCAAAAGCACATTGAATTCACCAAAGAGCCGGAAGTCCAACCACATCGCCACTAAGCGAGGACAAGTATAAACAATGGGAACAATGGTACATACACACGATAATCGGTCCATGCTGGGCCAGGGAATCCTGATCTTCATCTACCTGGCAATCCTGACCGGACTAGAGTTCTTCGTAGCGATCACGTTCAAATCCGTCGCGTTACTGGTCGTCGTTGCGCTTGTGAAGGCGGCACTGGTGCTCTACTATTACATGCATGTGTACAAGCTCAATCTCGAGTCTGAGCTTGACGATGCCTCGTACGACTTTAAAGTCGGTACGAACCGCCTGGGGCTTTGGCTCTTCCTGATTTCGGATACCTTTGTCTTTGCCGGGCTCATGGTGGCACGCATTAACTTGCTTGGGCTGGCACGACCGGAGCTCAATCAGACATTGGGGTTGGCTGTAACGGCCGTACTTCTTGTCTCTTCCTTTTTCATGAACCGAGGAGAGACGATGATCCATAACGGTGATCGCCGCGGCTTTTTGAACAATGTTGCCGTTACATTCATCCTGGGGCTGGGCTTTCTGCTCGGCGTGGTCCTCGTCGAATGGCGTCTGGCGATTCATGAAGGGCTGACCCCCAGCAGCAGCCCGGCCGGAGGAGTGTTTTTCATGATGACGGGTATGCACGCCTTCCACGTTTTTACGGGCTTGATCCTGCTGGCGATCGTTTGGATCAACGGCCGGCGCGGTCTCTATGACGTCAAGAGTTACCCGGTGGAGGCGGCTGCGGTCTACTGGCACTTTGTAGATGTGGTATGGATTTTCTTTTATCCCGCGTTGTATCTGATTGGAACAGCGGTGCATTAGTCGTCCCTCAACCTACAGTCGTTGAGAAGAATTTAGATCGGGGCGACCAGGCTTGGTCGCCCCGATTTTCAACTGGATAATTTGTGTACGTTTATGAGAGTGTAAAAGCTCCTATTAGGATAGGAAGTACGATGGACAGAAAAACACTTTTGGTGGGGTTGATGGCGTTTCTGATTGTTGGCGCGGTGGCTGCTGGCGTGATCTTGTTTTCGAAGCCAGATAGTTTCCGCGGGACCACGTATGCTGAGCCGTATCCGGTAGCGCCGGAGATCGAATTAACTCGGGCAGCCGGAACAGATTTTCAGTTGCGTGAGATGCGCGGGAAGGTGGTTGCACTGTTCTTTGGATATACCTCCTGCCCGGATGTCTGCCCTACGACAATGGCAGAACTCAACCAGGCACTAGGTGAACTTGGCGGTCGAGCTGATCAAGTCCAGGTGTTGTTTGTAACCGTTGACCCGCAGCGCGACACACCCGAGCGTGTGCAGGAATACGTGGATCATTTCAATCCAAATTTCATTGGCTTAAGTGGCTCAGAACCGGATCTGGCAAAGGTATGGAACGAATATGGTGTGTTCCGCCAGGTTGTAGAAGGTACTTCGGCAGCCGGGTATCTGGTTGATCACACGGCGCGAATTACGTTGATCGATCAGCAAGGTAACCTGCGGGTCTCGCTCCCGTTCGACACACCCGTTAAGGATGTAGTCCACGATCTGAATTTGCTGCTCAGTTCATCTGGATGAAAATGTCTAGAACCTTTGTTGTTAAAAGAACTCTCCTTTCGATTTTGCTCGGACTCTTGATCGGGGTCGTGGTGAGTGAGATTCCGTTCCTGTTTTTGCGCGAAACGGCGCGCCCTCCGCGCGAGATTGCATTGACGATTCCTTTCGGCACATCCGTTCAAGTCGCACGCGGTGAGCAACCGCCGTCTATTCCCGAGAATATGACGTTTGTCGTCGGTGATACTTTGGTAGTCAAAAACGAAGATTCGGTAGATCATAAGTTGGGACCGTTATGGATTCCGGCGAATTCCGCGGCGCAATTGTCTCTGGATCAGGAAGAGAACCTGGCATATGAGTGCTCGTTTCAGCCCGGAAACTACTTCGGCCTGGATGTGCGCCAGCCGCTCACACCTCGTACCAGGCTATACGGCATTTTCTACGTTGCCCTCCCGATGATCATCTTGATCGCGTTATACAGCTTCGTGCTGGGGCCGAAGAAAAAAGAAAATGTTCCTGCTTAGGATGTTTCAGCGCAAGTGGCTGATTCCTACCCTCCTCGTCTTCGCAGGAACCGCACTCTGTATTCGCCTTGGCATCTGGCAATTGGACAGGCTCGAGCAGAGACGCGCTTTCAATGCCTACTTTGAATCCGCACGGGCACAGCCAGCCCTGGATTTGAATCAAGAGCAGCCGGAAAATATTACGGAGATGGAGTGGCGACCTGTAAACGTGACGGGAGAATACGACTTTGCGAATCAGGTCGCGGTGCGGAATCAATATTATGGCAACGAATATGGCTACCATTTGCTGACTCCACTCACTTTCGACGGGAAGGCGATCCTTGTAGACCGGGGCTGGATCCCCGCGGAAGGCAATGCCGCTCCATCCGATTGGCGTAAATATGATCAGGCCGGTATCGTAAATATCTCGGGGCAGATCCGGCTCGGGCAAGCCAAACCAGCTTTCGGAGGCGTAGCGGATCGGTTGCCGGAAGACGGTTCAAAGCTCGATGTTTGGAACAATGCCGATATTGCACGCGTCGCCGGTCAGATACCATATTCCATCCTTCCGGTGTATATTCAGCCTGATGCGGATGCAAATGACACGGAACCCCCGATTCCCTTTCAGCCTGAAATTGAGTTGACCGAAGGTCCGCATTTTGGGTATGCTCTGCAGTGGTTTACGTTTGCCGCTATTTTGTTTGTTGGATATCCATTCTTTTTGCGAAAACAGGAAACTGGCACAAAATGAAATATTCTCTTCGGTCATCTTTTACCCGTTGGGTGCTTATCCTCTTTTTTGTGGTCCTTGCTCTTACCATTGTGGGCCGGGTCGTGGTAGTCACGGGTGCAATTGACTATTGCAACGGCTTCCCTTTCTGTGTTCCGAACCATCCGTTGGGATGGCTTAAGCAGGCACATATCGCTCTGGTGGGCATTGCTTCCATTTTGATGTTTTTCGTCTTACGAAAGGCATGGCGTGAACAGCGTAACCAGGGTGTCATCCTGCCACTAACAACCATTCTCGGCGTGATGTTTTTTGGCCAGACACTGGTCGGAGCCATGCAGGTAACACAATCGTATCCGCCTCATCTTGTCTATTTGCATACTCTGACAACCATCGCCCTGTGGGTTTCCCTTCTTCTGCTGGTTTATACATCAGGCATACTGGCTGTGGACAACATGCCTGTGGATGACTCAGATAAACGGCAGCGCATGAAGGATTTCCTCGCTTTGTCGAAGCCGTTAATTGTTGGCTTACTGTTAATCACAACTTACGGTGGTCTCGTCATTGGCGGGAAGGCGTGGCCGTCTTTTTCTCTCACGCTTTGGACGCTGCTGGGAGGCGCTCTCGCCGCCGGGGGATCCAGCGCGTTGAATCAATATATTGACCGTGAACTCGACAAGCACATGCAGCGTACTGCAAAACGCCCGCTGGCGGACGGCCGTCTGACGAATGCTGAGGGGTTGGCATTTGGACTGGGATTATCGCTCTGCAGTTATTATGTTTTGGCGTGTTTTGTAAACGGGCTGGCGGCTTTGCTTTCTCTGGCCGGGATACTTTACTATGTAATCCTGTACAGTCTCTGGCTCAAAAAGGCGACCGTACAAAACATTGTGATCGGCGGGGGCGCTGGCGCTATTCCTCCCCTGGTTGGCTACGCTGCTGCAACCGGGCACCTGGATTGGACTGCCTGGATTCTCTTTGCCATTATCTTCATGTGGACTCCGCCTCATTTTTGGGCGCTGGCAATTGTTCGTATGAAGGATTACGAGCGGGCTGGGGTTCCTATGCTGCCTGTCGTACGGGGTGAATTGGAAACCCGCAGGCAAATTTTCATTTACACACTTGAGCTGATCATCGTCACGCTTTTATTACCTATCCTTGACCTTGCCGGAAATTTTTATCTGATTGCATCGCTTATTTTAGGCGGCGCGTTAATATACGCCGCCTGGACCGTCTGGAAACAGGGAGGCAACAAGGTTGCCTGGCGCATGTATAAGTGGTCGAGCACCTATCTGGTATTTATCTTTCTGGCAATCATGATTGATGCAGTACTGTAGCGTCTGCGCGAGCTCTTGCCCAGTAGGGATATGAGACCAGCGCCAGCATGATCAAGTACGGTATCGTGTACTGCAGGCTAGGGGAAATGTTGCTCATCAGCAATAAGATCGAGATCGCCAATGGTGCAGCGACCGCAGTAGGCATCTTGAACACATCGTTTGCCCTGCTTAATCTCATCATTTCAAATAGAGGAATCAGCAGGAGTGTCAGGTCGTGGAAATGCAGGTGCGGCGCGACAAATACCGCCAGGGTGACTGTCAACCCGATTCGCCAATCCTGTAGGAAGTTACGCTTTGACCAGAGGACGCACAACGCAATGATCGCGGTACCGTAAATGACCCAACCCATTAAACGGACGCCATCCTCGCCGAGCCATGGCATAATGCGCATCAACAGCCCGATCAAATTAAACATGGCGGCTTGTTTAATGCCATGCCCGGTCCCTGCAGCGCTTAGAAGCAGGATGTCGATAAATTCTTGTGTTCCCTGAAGTCCAAGAATGGAAATGCTCAACGAGGCTAGAACGCCTGATCCGAGCAGAAACCCTAAG
>DATFHE010000183.1:0-4369 GCA_035248745.1 Anaerolineales bacterium
CTTGCAGGGACAATCGTTCAATGACGAGTTAATTGACTCAGTGGCAGAAGTCGCTAGCGCAACGGAGATCAATCCGTTTGGGAACATCCATGCTTCGGTGGAGTACCAGCGCCATCTGGCGAAGGTATTGACAAAGAAGGCGTTGAAGATCGCAGCACAGCGCGCCGCAGAGGAACGATGACACAGACCATCCCCGTCACCGTCACAGTGAACGAGAAAGTGTATCAGCGTCCGGTGGAGCCGCGCATGCTGCTCAGTGATTTTTTGCGTCACGAACTGGGGCTGACCGGTACACATGTGGGCTGCGAGCACGGCGTCTGCGGAGCCTGCACGATCCTGTTCGACGGCGAGTCAGCGCGCTCGTGCCTGATGTTTGCCGTCCAGGCAGATGGACATCAAGTCACCACGGTCGAGGGTCTGGCGCAAAGCGATGACAATCTTCACCCGATTCAGCAGGCATTTTGGGAAGCGCATGGTTTGCAGTGCGGCTATTGCACGCCGGGCATTTTGATGACACTCGTCCCATTCTTAAAGCAAAACCCGGACCCCTCAGAGGAGGAGATCCGTCATGCACTGTCGGGCAATCTTTGCCGCTGTACAGGCTATCAACATATCGTCGACGCGGTCAAGCTGGCAGCCGAGAAGATGAAGGAAGTAGAAAGTAAGAGAATATGATCGGTCGCGAATTGATAGAAGAGTTACGTTCCGGGGAACTGTTACTTCCTGATTTCCTGGCACAGGTGGAAGCGCGCTTTACTCAGCAGGAGCCTTCCATTCTTGCGTTCATTCCAGATGAGCAGCGCTTTGACCGTCTGTACAAGGAAGCAGAGGCTGCTGTCCTTGCCTATCCAGATCTGATCAAGCGCCCCTTGATGTTCGGTGCTTTACTGGGGGTCAAGGATATTTTCCATGTCGAAGGCTTCCCCACCCAGGCAGGGAGCCGCTTGCCGTCGGATCGTTTCCAGGGAATAGAAGCGAAAAGCGTATCCCGGTTACTGGACGCGGGCGCGTTATTTTTTGGAAAGACTGTGACCACCGAGTTTGCCTACTTTTCCCCCGGTCCCACGCACAACCCTCACAATCCGGAGCATACCCCCGGCGGTTCGAGCAGCGGCTCGGCAGCGGCAGTGGCAGCCGGGTTTTGTCATATCGCCTTGGGAACGCAAACCATTGGCTCGATTATCCGCCCTGCCTCCTTTTGCGGGGTGGTAGGTGTGAAGCCTACCTATGACCGCATCTCGCGTGCAGGTGTCATCCCGCTCTCGCCATCGCTCGATCACGTCGGGTTTTTTGTTCCGGATGTGGAAAGTGCCGTCAATGCCGCGCGAGTCCTCTGCACCGATTGGGACGAGCCGACGCAGCCGTTAAAGAAACCCCGCCTGGGCATTCCGGAAGGCCCTTATTTGCAAAGTGTTTCGCAAGAAAGCCTGGCTCATTTTGAACACATATACAAGTTGCTGGGAGAAGCTGGGTATGAAGTACAGCGTATCCCAGCCATGACTGATTTCGAAGAGATTCGCGCCCGCCATGACGTGATCCTCTCTGCAGAGGCAGCAGCGGTCCATGCCGACTGGTTCGGTGAGCATGAAGGTCTGTATTCCGCCAAGTTCACAGAGTTGATTCGTCGCGGTCAATCTGTGACGCATAGCCAGTTGCAAAGCGCACTCGCCGCACGCGACAGCTTCCGCGCCGAACTTCGCAGGACCTTTCTCGATCACAATATTGATCTATGGATAGCGCCTTCGACGATTGGTCCTGCGCCGAAGGGGTTGGATAGCACCGGCGACCCGGTCATGAACCTTCCGTGGACGCAGGCAGGTCTGCCCGCAATGAATTTGCCCGCCGGGAGAAGCCCGGATGGATTACCGCTGGGTCTGCAAGTTGTGGGGAACTGGTACAAGGATGAATCCTTGTTGTTCTGGTCAAAAGATTTAGAAAAGGTCCTGCTAACCCTATGACCACCACAAAATATGACATCCGCCGCGGCGCCTATTATGACTCGGTGGTGTTGATGCAGCTCCAGCGCGGATTAGTCGGCTTGCCTGGCATTTTGGACGCAGGCGTCGTCATGGCGACTCCCGCCAATTGCGATCTCCTGGCAGCAAACAACCTCCTGCCCCAGGCCATCACTGCCAGCCCGGACGATTTGCTGATTGTCGTCAAGGCAGAAGATGACTCATCCGCCAGTGATGCAATTAACCGGGTGGATGCACTGCTTGCCAAAAAACGCTCCTCCGTCTCACAGGATTTCCGCCCGCGCAGCTTGAGCAGCGCGGTAAAGCAATTGCCGGAGGCGCACTGGGTACTGGTCTCTGTACCGGGTCGTTACGCGGCTGGCGTTGCCCGCGAAGCGCTTGAGCTTGGCAAACACGTTTTTCTGTATAGTGATAACGTCTCTCTTGAGGATGAAATCGCTCTCAAGAAAACCGCCCGTGAAAAGGGACTGCTGGTAATGGGACCCGATTGCGGCACGGCAATCATTAACGGAATCGGACTGGGGTTTGCGAACCGCGTCCGCCGCGGACCGATCGGTGTAGTGGGCGCTTCCGGGACCGGGACCCAGGCTGTGACTGTTCATGTTCACAATCTCGGCGGCGGGATCTCTCATGCCATCGGTACCGGTGGGCGGGACCTTAAGTCTGAAGTCGACGCGATCACGGCGCATCAGGCTCTGGATCTGTTAGCACGCGACGAAGGAACAAAGGTTATTGTCCTGGTCTCAAAGCCTCCGTCCCCGGATGTGGCTACGAGTCTTATTTCTGCTGCGCAAAGCACGGGCAAACCGGTTGTCGTGTATTTCATCGGCTACCCCTCGCCTGCCAGGAAGATTGGCAATTTGCACTTCGCCATCAGTTTGAGTGAAGCCGCAGAGATTGCCGTACATAGTAATTGGGAAGTAGTACGTCATAATAAATTACCAATTACTAATTACTATCTACGCGGTTTATTCTCTGGCGGGACTCTTGCCTACGAAGTACTTTTAGGGTTACAAGCGTCTCTCTCCCCCATTTACTCCAACGCCCCAATTACCCATCACCAATTACTAAAAGACCCCCTCCACAGCGAAGCCCACACCATTATTGATTTAGGGGATGAGTTCTTCATGGTCGGGCGTTTGCATCCGATGATCGACAACGACCTGCGTATTCGCCGGATCAGACAGGAAGCCGCCGACCCGGACGTTGGGATGATTCTGCTCGACGTTGTCCTCGGCGAAGGTTCCCATCCAGACCCGGCAGGTGAGCTGGCGCCAGTGATAAAAGAGGTTAGAAAGCAAAGGGAAGAGACAAATGTCCCCGAAGCGAAGCGAAGTGGGGTTGAGTTTGTAGTCATTGTCATTGGCACAGAGGATGATCCGCAGAACCTGGAATCTCAAATTGAGAAACTGAAAGAAGCAGGTGCAGTTGTGTTTCGTACGGCAGCAGAAGCAGTGGAATATATAAGTTTGCGTTTCGGTAGCTATACACCAGACAAACATACACCTGTAAACCTTGAGCAGCTAACCCAACCCCTCGCGGCAATCAACGTTGGATTGGAATCGTTTTATGAAAGCCTTACCTCCCAGGGTGCGCAAGCTGTCCACGTGGACTGGCGTCCACCAGCAGGTGGGAATGAAAGACTGGCGGCTTTGCTAGCGAAGATGAAGAAGTAAGAAGTAATTAGTAAGCGGTAATTACTATTTACCAATTGCAAATTACAGGAGCCGAAAATGGATATAGATTCTGCCAATACCACCGCCGTCAACCGCCTCATGGAGGCACGCCCCATTTTGAAAAGCGTTGCCACCGCCCAGGATGTCATCCCTGGCATGAAGGATAATCTGTTTCTTCATGCAGGTCCGCCAATTGAGTGGGCGCGGATGTCCGGTCCATTGCGCGGAGCAATTGTGGGCGCGATGCTGTTCGAAGGGTTAGCGGCGGATGAAACGGAAGCCACTGCAATGGCAGAGAGAGGCGAGGTCGAGTTTGATTCCTGCCACCATCACGGCGCAGTCGGCCCGATGGCAGGGGTTACGTCTGCTTCGATGAAAGTTTATGTCGTGGAAAATGTGGAGCATGGGAACAAGTCATTTTCGAATCTCAATGAGGGCTACGGCAAGGTCCTGCGCTACGGTGCGTATAGCGATGATGTGTTGAAACGGCTGCACTGGATGAACGATGTGCTCGGCGTTGCTCTGGAGGATGCCCTCGCGCAATCCAATGGCATTGACCTGCGTGCGCTGATGGCGGAAGCCCTGCATATGGGCGACGAAGGACATAACCGCAACAAGGCAGGCTCGCTCATTTATTTGAAACTTCTCTCCCCGCTGATCGCCAAAGTGGTAAAGGATGATGCTGTGGAATCCGAGGTCTTGCAATTCCTCGGTGAT
>DATFHE010000184.1:0-4475 GCA_035248745.1 Anaerolineales bacterium
GTTGAATAGCCATGACAACCATAGCCACAGCCGCGATGATCAACAATAAGGTTACAACGAATGACTGATTTCTAGGATTCACTGTGCCTCCAAATGATAATTCCAACGAAGATTATACCAACATGAACATCGCAGGAATAGCCCATTCAAAAATCTTATATATTTCTCTAATACTGCCGCTGTGGGGCTCCCGCAGGGCGGAAACACCATAGTGATGCCTTTTACAAGTCTGGATGGGGAATGCAAACCCGCTCTTACTCGAGAAGCAGCTCTACAGGGCAGTGATCGGAGCCAAGGACTTCTTCATGGATAATCACGTCTCGTACCCGGGGAAGAAGGGCTTGCGAGACCAGGAAATAGTCGAGGCGCCATCCAACGCCGCGTTCGCGCGCCCCTGGGCGATACGTCCACCAGGTATATTGGACGCGCTCCGGATACAAGTAGCGATACACATCAACAAAACCATGGTCGAGGAACTTCTGCACCCAGGCACGCTCCTCGGGGAGAAAGCCGGAGGTCCTGGTGTTTTGCTTGGCATTTTTTAAGTCGATAGGCATGTGAGCTGTGTTGAAATCCCCGGTGATCATGAGGTTTTCTCCCCTGGCATGCAAGCGATCACATACGGCAAACAAGTGAGCATAGAAATCCAATTTATACTGCACACGATCCCAGCCGCGCTGCCCACTTGGGAAGTACACATTAAATAAACGGAATCCGGGATGTAACGTGTCGATCACCCTTCCTTCTATATCAAAAAGAGGCGCATTCATCCCCACTTGACACGCAAGGCAGGGGTTGCGTAAAAACGTTGCCACCCCGCTGTAACCCGCTTTTTCCGCCGGGTTCCAGATCACGTCATAGCCGGGGAACGTCCCCTGTTCTTTCTTTAACTGATCCGGACGGACCTTGATTTCCTGCAGGCACAGAATATCGGGCTGCTGTTCCCATGCCCAGTTCAACGACCCTTTTCCGAGTGCCGCACGCAAACCGTTGACATTCCATGTGATAATCTTCATGCCTGTTGGTTTATCCGTAGGACAACTTCGCCTGTGGTACACTTCACGAACACACAGGGAACACGATGAATGCGAATCTTAAGTGCATTTTATGCGTCGAAGACGAACCCGAAATGATCGATCTTATACGGCTGATTCTGGGCCGCCGGGGGTTTGAGGTAAAAGGTGCTGCTGGCGGTATCGAAGGATTGAACATGATTCGGCAGCAACCACCCGATCTTATTCTTCTGGATTTAATGATGCCGGATATGGATGGTTGGGAAGTATACCAGCAAATAAAAGCTGACGAAAAAACGAAGAACATTCCAGTGATCGTTGTGACAGCCAAAGCACAGAGCATTGATAAGGTACTTGGCTTACACATTGCTAAAGTAGATGATTACATCACAAAACCATTCAGCCCTCATGATTTGCTGAACAGCGTGGAAAAAGTTCTCAAATCCAAAATATGAACGAAGTGACGCGAAGTCGCCTCGTCCACACTGCCGCTTTGCGGCATGATTCGCTGGTTTTTCAATCCCTCTATGACGAAATTCATTACAATCGAAAATAAAGACCGGAGGATCACAGGCCCGCTGCGGATTAAGTACTGCGATACATTTTTTACGCAGCTGCGCGGTCTGACGTTTCGCTCGCATCTCGCGCGGGAAGAGGGTCTTCTTCTCGTTGGGAAGCGTGATTCACGCCTCGACTCTTCCATTCACATGCTGTTCGTGCCCTTTGACCTCTCGGTGATCTGGATTAACTCTGCCATGCAGGTTGTGGATAAGTGCCTTGCCAAATCCTGGCGACCCGCGTACTTCTCAAAACAACCAGCAAGATACGTACTGGAAATCCACCCCGAGCGCTGGGGGGATTTTGAAATTGGGGATAGAGTAGAATTTAGGGATGCTTAAGCGCGTTTCCATCTTTCTACTATTTGTCATTCTTTCGAGTTTTACGGCCCAGCCTGTCTCTGCTCAGGCGAGCGGGCCCGTCTATATTGTCCAGTCTGGGGATACGCTCTCCTTTATTGCCTCACGTTTTAATGTGACAATCAACGACTTGGTATCGGCTAATCCTACGCTCAACCCAAACATTTTGTCGGAAGGACAGCAAATTGTTATTCCCGGGCTGGAAGGTGTAACGGGTGTCCTGGAAACAGAGATCATTTCCTTTGGCGATTCCCTGCGAAGCTTAAGCCGGCGCACACAAGTGGAAGATGAACAGTTAAAGAAGTTGAATCGTCTGGTCAGCCCTACGGAACTTTATGTAGGGATTAGTCTTATCGTCCCGACACGGGAAAACCAGCAGTCTCTCAGCACACGAATTACCCCATCAGCAGGCGAGTCCCTTCTCGAACTGGCAGTCAAGCAAAACAGCGACCCCTGGACGCTCACCTCCGTTAACAAACTTGATGGCACATGGACAGCCTTGCCCAGCGATGTACTTTACTCTCCTCAGCAGGATGGTCAGGGGAACGCCACCGGTTTGCCGTCTGCTTTCATAAGCGCAAGCATAGAACCCTTACCCTTAAAACAGGGCAGCACGGAAGTGATCCGTGTACAGGCACGGGAAAGCACCGCTCTATCAGGAATACTGGTGGATAAGCCACTTCACTTTCTTCCGACAAACGGGGAGCAGGCGGCATTACAGGGTATTCATGCCCTACAGGAGCCAGGTGTATACCCATTATTACTGGAAGCAACACTCCCAGATGGGAGCAAGCAATCGTTTGAACAGATGGTGCTTGTTACTTCGGGGGATTACCTGAGCGAGCCGATTCCGCTAAATGACCCCAGCCTGATTGATCCCGCTGTAACAGAACCTGAACTGGCAACCCTTACTGCCCTTACGGCTCCTTCGACCCCCACTCGTTATTGGACGGATATCTTCACTTCTCCGGCTACGGACCCGAATTGCTTTACATCCCGCTATGGAACCCGACGGGTCTATACCGTAATTAATTCAGACCTCGAAGTGAACGGATTTCATACAGGTCTTGACTTTTGTGGCGGCGAGGGCTTGCAGATCTTTGCGCCCGCACCAGGCAGGGTAGTATTTGCCGCGCCGCTGACGGTGCGCGGGAATGCGACAGTTATTGATCATGGCTGGGGTGTGTATAGCGGCATCTGGCACCAGTCTCAGACTTTTGTGAACGTGGGCGATATGGTGGAAGCCGGGCAGGTGATCGGTCTTGTCGGGGGCACAGGACGCGTGACCGGCGCGCACCTGCACTGGGAGGTCTTTGTCAACGGCGTCCAGGTGAATCCGCTCGATTGGCTGAACCAGGCGTATCCGTAGCAGAATCGTTGCACTTCATCTTTGTTTATGCTACACTCCAATAATTCGGAGGTCTTTGTGTCCACTCCTTCAATCGTAAACTTCCTCAAACAAAGCGACATTTTTTATCAATTTACTCCCACACAATTGGAGCTGGTAGCGAATCTTTGTCAGGAAGCGAATTTCCAAAAGGACGACTTGATCTTTCGGGAGAACAGCAGCAGCAAGGAACTCTACATTATTGTCCAGGGGGAGGTGGATATCTTCGTTAACCCATCGCTTGTAGGTTCGTTCGATACGGGAAGCGAAAATACGATCATCGCGACTCTGCGTCGCGGCCAAAACTTTGGCGAGGTGGCTCTCGTTGATGAGGGCTTGCGGTCTGCTTCTGCCTGTGCTTCTCAAAAAGATACGCGGCTGCTGATCATCCCTCGCGATAAGCTGATCATGCTCTGCGATACGTACCCGCAGCTGGGCTACCGTCTGATGTATAATCTCGCCGCAGACCTGGCAATGAAAATCCGCAACACAGACCTGCGAATCCGCGAGCAATTATTATACAAACCCCAAATTAAAGAATAGCCCTTTCACAAATTGGCACTTGACCGACCGCAAAAATTCACGTAGTATTACAGCACTTTCATAACCAATTAACAATTCATGTGTTCTGTACTTAGATGTACCATTTGAGAGCCACGAGAAACTCATACAGATGAGAAGGGTTTTCTCGGGCTTTTTGCTAAATGGATTGCGAACGAATCCAAGCCAAAGGAGGTGATGCTGACGTATTCAGCCCTGTCGGCTCCCCACACCAAGCCCGCCACTAGGCGGGAACGTTTCACAATTCGCTAATTATTTGGAGGAGGAAGAATGTTTAAGCGTTCCTACGCTTTACTCGCTTTGCTGATGATCGCTGGTATGGCGCTTGCTGCCTGCGGACCTGCGGCTCCCGCATTTGAATGTACGGATTCGATAGGCTGTGTCGATATTGGACCTGGCGAACCCATTCACCTTGCCTACGCAATGGTGATCTCAGGTCCAGATTCGACGCTGGGTATTGACTCACGCACAGGACTGGAAGTTGCGATCAACCTCAAAGGACAAGTTCTCGGTCACGATGTCCAGTTGACCGGTGAAGACGATGGCTGCTCCGCCGAGGGCGGCCAGGCTGCCGGCACCAAGCTGGCAGCAGATCCG
>DATFHE010000185.1:0-6127 GCA_035248745.1 Anaerolineales bacterium
GGGACGAGGGCTGGCTCGAAACGAAACTTCTCGCCGCGTTTCTGCTTGGGCGCATCCCGCCGCAGGAAGAGCGGCTGCTCGCCAGACTTACGGCGTGGACGCAGTCTGTACGTGACCCGGAAGTCCGCGCGGCGCTGCTGACGACGAGTCTCACCCGTTTGCGCCAGGAAACGCCTGACCTGTTTTTGATCCTCGTGAAAGAATGGCTGCACCCTGCTCGCCAGCGCATGTGGTCGAACGGAATCCAGGCGTTGGTACCTCTCATCTCCTCGCCAGATTTTGATAACCTGCCCCCCATCTTTGAAATCGTTGAACCGATCCTGAAAACGTCTCCGGCAACTTTGCAATATGATTTACAGGAATTGATTATCGTATTGTTCGAAGCCTCGCCGGATGAGACGACGTACTTTCTCCAGCAAATTCTGAAAGGAACCAGGAGTCCATTGCCGTCGATCGCGTTGCGCCGGATGTCCCCTGAATTGCCACAGGAGCTTCAGACAAGCCTGCGTGAAATGCTTCGCGAGGTAAAGACAAAAACAAGGTAGGGATCGAAACCTTTTCCCTCTTGCAAAGGAAAGCCATGCCCAACCAACAGATCTACTGGCACACCACCGTACAAATGCCGGATGGCTCAACCTTTTCTCCACTGCCTGAAAAAGCAGATGTGGCAGTCATCGGCGGCGGGTACACGGGACTAAGCGCTGCGCGAACGCTGGCAAAACAGGGCATTCGGGTGGCGGTGCTTGAAGCACAGACGATTGGCTGGGGCGCAAGCTCCCGGAACGGCGGGATGGTCCTGAGCGGGCTCAAGCTCGGTATGCAGACGGTGATGAAACAGTATGGGCGGGAGACTGCACAGAGATTGTTCCAGTGCTCTCTGGATGCGATCAATACAGTAGAACAGGTTGTCTCGGAAGAGAATATAGACTGTGGTTTTGCGCGCTATGGTCATCTGCTGACAGCCAACAAACCCAGGCATTACGATGCTCTAGAGGAAGAAATGGAATTTATGGAGAGGGAATTCGATCACAACTTACGCCTGATTCCGCGCGACCAGCAGCGTTCGGAAATCGGCTCGGATGCCTACTTTGGTGCATTACTGGATGAAAGCAGCGGCGGCTTGAACCCGGCGCAATACGTGACGGGTCTGGCGGGGGCGGCAGGACGAGCCGGGGCAACGCTCCATGCTCGTGCCCGCGTCCTGCGGCTGGAGCGCAACGGGGGTCGCTTTCTCGTCGAAACAGAGCGAGGCACACTCAATGCCGAGTCGGTTGTGGTGGGCACTTCAGGCTACACAGGGAAGGTCACAAAGAGACTCCAGCGAAAGATCATCCCGATCGGGTCGTTTATTATCGCCACCGAACAATTGCCCGAGCAGCTCGTGACAGAAATCATTCCCAATAACCGGATGATCTTCGACTCCCGGCACTATTTGAATTATTTCCGTCTGTGGGATCGCCGGTTGCTCTTCGGGGGTCGCGCTGCGTTCTTCCCTGAGACGTCTCGTACCATCCAGCGCAGCGCGGACATCCTGCGCCGGGAAATGATTCAAGTGTATCCGCAATTAAAGGACCTGAAAGTGGAATACGTCTGGGGCGGCACTCTCGACTTTGCCTTTGACATGATGCCGCACGTGGGTGAGACTGATGGGATATATTACTCGTTAGGCTATGCAGGTCATGGCGTGGCGATGGCGACCCATCTGGGAAAAACGGTGGCGGAAGCGATGGTCAAAGGAAACATAAAAGAACATCCCTTCGCTTCCTTCGGATTCCCGGGTGCGCCGCTGGGGCTGTATGACGGCTTTCCCTGGTTCCTTCCCTTCGCGGGAGCCTGGCATAAGGTTTTGGATTGGGTGGAATAGAAAACAGAGAGTATGCGATCATACCTGTTGATGTCTAGAATATCCCACGCTCAGACAAAACGTTTTCGAGTTGCTCGTAGCTAATGCCATAACGCGCCGCGATCTCGCGGGCATAGCTTTGCCCGAGTGGAGGACGGATCTCCAGCTTGTATGTAGATTTCATCTCCACATCATTTCCCTCGATCGGAGACGATACGATACTAATGATTTTGCTGTCGCCGGGCACCGAGTCATTCAGCGCCTCGGCACGGCTTGCCAGCTCGTGCAGGTGGGTGGCGTAGATAGCGCGCGCTCCCACCCGGCGCAAGATCCGTACGAGATCTTCTGCCAGATACAGGCTTTCACTAAAGCTCGTACTGGATAGCGTCTCGTTCAGTAAGACGAGGCTGTGGCGGGTGACCTGTCTGAAGATCTTCCCCAGGCGTATGGCTTCCTCACCGAGACGCCCAGTATCTACATCTGGTTTTTCCCCCAGCGGAAAATGCGTGAAGAGATGATCCAATGGGCTGATGACAGCCTGCGTCCCGGGAACATAGCAGCCAAGCTGAGCAAGGATGTGTACCACGCCAACCCCCTGCATATAGGTGGTCTTGCCGCCGCTGTTGGGTCCGGTCAGGATGAGGATGCGTCCCTCTGATCCGATTCGGATGTCGTTCCGTACGACGACAGATCCTGCCCCTTCGTTGGTGCCAGATTGTTTTAGCGGGAGGTGCAGGTTATAAGCGTCGTGCACCTCGCACCGGCGCTCCTCGGCGGGATCGATCTGTGGACGACACATGGGCAATCCCCATTTCTGGAAACGTCGGATCAATCGCACGGCGCCCAGGTAAAAGATGAGTCCCTGTCGAAGATTTGTGAAGAGCTGCCCGTGCAGACCGCCATACTGGCGGAGCTGGTCTGCAATCGGGATGGCGGTTTGTTCCAGCAGCTTTGCGAGGTCCGCAAATAGTGGGACCATCAGAGGGTCGATCGGGTCGCGCAGCGAACCTTCCAGGGTACCCTTTGGAGCAGAATGCAGCGGCGCGATCCCTTCGCGCTCGCCTCGCAAACCAAACAACCGGCTCAATAACGACTGGTCGCTAAACGGTTTTTCGTTGATGGAGAGCAGCGTCGCCTGGATGGGGCGCAAGCTGGGGTCCAGATTCACCCCGATGGTAATACTAGCGCCGCCACGCAGCCTCGCGACCAACCCCGGCAGTTCCCTCGTCAGGCGCTGGTACGTGGCATCGTTCCGCGCCGTGCGGACTTCCTCATGCAACCGGCGGAGCCCTTCGGATTGAATCCTGGCTTCGAAAGCGTCGAGGATCTCTCCCATGCCTTCGAAGCAGTCAATGATATTTTGAAGCTCCCCTGCCCGCCAGACCACTTCATGCAGCCAGGGCATCTCTCGTTCCAGGCGATGGGAGGATTCAAAGAGGGAATCCATGGCGGGCAAAAGCGAAGCAAACCTCTCCGCCAGCATAGGGATAGAAAGCAGGTCCTCCAGCACCGCCTGACGGTAGGTGATCACATCGGGGTAGCGCGGGAGTCGTGAGAAAAGTGCCCGGATTTCGTGTTGGTGCCTGCGGTCCGAAACAAAGGCAGCGATGATTTCCTCCAGCCCGAGGTCGTGCGCGGCAGCAGGGCTTAACTCCAGGAAGGATGTCGCGTCTGTGGTGGCACCTGGTGGGTAGAGCAGGCTAAGGTTCGCCAGCGCCTTTCCGTTTTCAAAATGCATTTCTTCTCTCTTCCATCGGTCATCCCTCCGGTTGGCTTTCTTATCCCTGTTCTTCCAGAATTGTTAAATTATGGATTACCGGATTTCATTATAATGGTTCATGCCATACGAGAAGGAAATGACAACCCCTGCACACCAGCTCATTCGCAGCAAGCGAAAAACTCTCACCTTGGTGATAAAACCTGATGGTTCTCTCCTTGTTCGTGCTCCCCTGCGGTCTTCCAAAGCGATGATCGAGGAATTCATTGATAAGAACAGGGGATGGATTGAAAAGCATCAGGCAAAAGCGACTGCCAATCCCCCTCCGGCACCCCGGCAATGTGTGCGCGGGGAAATGTTTCCGTACTTGGGAGCGGTTTATCCTCTCGAGATTGTAGAGGGACAAAGAGAACCTTTGCGCCTTGACGGGACGTTCAAACTGGCTATCGCCCATCAGAACGATGCTGCGCGTGTGTTTGAAAGCTGGTACCGGGAACACGCCCGGCAGATAATATCTGCACGGGTCGAATTCTTTGCCCGCCAATATGATTTTCAATACAAGGGAATTCGAATCACATCTGCCCGCACACGCTGGGGATCCTGCAGCGCCACAGGCTCGCTGAGCTTCTCCTGGCGGCTCGTCTTGGCTCCGTTAGTTGCGGTGGATTATGTGGTTGTCCATGAGCTCGTACATACTGTGTTCCATAACCATTCGAAGCAATTCTGGCGCAGGGTCGGAACAATCATGCCCGAGTATGCGGAACACCGCAAGTGGCTGCAGGAACATGCGTGGCAGATCCTGCTGTAAAAAGGGTCAGAAGACCTGCGAAGAGCATAAGTCTATAGGATTTGCTTCCGCTCTATTGATAATAAGGAACTTGATTCGCCACAGGGATGTTTAGCTTCCAATGTGATTCGTTCGCACTTTGCGAAGCTACAGTCAGCCTGTATTTTCGAAACAGGACGGGACAGGTATCACAGAGAATGTGCATCTCGAACCATTTTTCAAGAGGGTGGTCAATAAACAGCCACCGATCTGCTTCGCAAGCGTAGAAGACAAACTTTCCTCTACCGCATTCACAGGAGGTCTTGCTCGTTTCGGCTCGTTTTGTAGCGCTCATGGTAATCATCTTTCTTCTGCAGTGAGTTTGGCAGGTTCATTGCCCCTGACGAGGGTTTCGAACAACCAGCTATTCCATTGTACGTGGGGACCGTTTATGTGGACTTTACAGGTCGCTAACAACCCAGTGCGAACCTGAAACCTTTCCCCTTCGCTACCGTCCACAAGGCTCCCCCGGTCGTGCATTGGATGTTAGCTATGGGTACTGCGCCATGAATATAAACTATTGCCTAGGTGATTCCCTACTTTAGGACATTAAGCAACTATCTTATACTTGTTAGACTTACCCGAAGCCCGCTTTTATGGTTGGAGTTTTGATGATTACTATCCTTCTTGTAGATGATAATGGTCCAGTCAGAAAAAGTTTACGTTCTCTCCTCGAAGGGGCTGATGATATGCAGGTTGTCGCCACTGCAAAGGATGGAGCCGATGCTGTTGAGAAGGCGCATTCCCTTCGCCCCAATATAGCTGTTATGGATATTTCTATGCCAATTATGGATGGCATACAGGCGACTGAGCACATCCGCGAATGTTGCAGGCTTACACGTGTCATCATCCTTTCGGGTTTTGATGATTCAGAATATATCAAGCACGCCCTGGATGTGGGCGCCAAAGGTTATGTGCTCAAGGATAGAGCGGGGCAGGATTTGCTAAAAGCTATTCGTACTATTCAGCAGGGAGGTCATTATTTCAGTGAGAAAATCGCTGATATTGGAACAAACCATTTGGCTCAGCAGGAAAAAGATAACGTCTAATGCCTTCAACAATCCAACAGATTTGCAGGACCGAAAATAAAAAAAGCGGTCTTTTTAAAGCCCTTATTTGAATGTATGGGAAAATCGCTGCTTCGTGATCGAATGGGCTATAAACCTGATGGGTTCTGCGCCTTGTAATGCTGGGTTAACAACCCTCCCCAAGCCGTTCCCGGGGAGGGTTTTCACTGTGCCGTATTGTTACAGCCGCTATATGTCTGGCTGAGGAAATTCTCTTTTTGAGTAGAATAACTTAGTAGTTACAAAATTGTTCAAAATTCTCCAAGGAGGAGTAGAATTGGCGTAGCACTCCCCGAACAAAATAAAGACCCCAGTCTGTCAAACCGCGACTTCACGCGGTGGTTGTTCGATAAAAATATAACCCATTTCATAGATCTATCCCTGAGGAGAGAACGATATGGTGACCAGTGAAAAGACCAACGGCAGCAAAGTGATGGATGGCGAGATCTATTACCCGTCTGAGGACGTCATCAAGCAGGCCATTTTAAAGGACTGGGAAGCGACTGCCAAACAAGCCTTGCAGGACCCGCAAGCCTTCTGGGCGGCGGAAGCCGAAGAGCTGGAATGGTTCCAGAAGTGGGACAAAGTGCTGGACGACTCGAACAAGCCTTTCTTCAAATGGTTCACGGGGGCGAAAGTCAACATCGTTCATAATTGCATCGACCGGCATCTGA
>DATFHE010000186.1:0-7027 GCA_035248745.1 Anaerolineales bacterium
GTGCTGCCGTAGTAGATTCGATAGCCGCGCTCGGCGTAGGTATACGGTTCCTTCTTGGTATCACAGAACGGGACGGTGATCTCTCCCAGCTGTCCTTTCTCGGGGAGGGTGAAGACCGGTTTTTGATATCTGGTTTCCACCGGCTGAATGCCGCCGGAGAATGCATAGCCAGTATCAATCTTGTACCACAACGTATTATGAGGGTTCCCGTATCCGGGTTCGCCATTTTCTTCGACGCCAAGGATCTCCACCACTTTATCCGCGCCGAACAGATGAATCTGGTTGGCAGTAAAGGCTGGAGCATCATAGAGCGGCACACCGCTCCAGGTAATGCGTCCCTGTATGGGCGGTGTTACTTCCAGGAGGCGGTCGATGCGCAGGTCGCGCAAAGCGAAGACGAGGGAACCGGTGCTGACGAGTTTGAGAAATTCACGACGGGAGATCGGAGGGTTGAGCATAGGATAAGTGTACCCGCAAAAAAGCCGGGCGTACGAGGGTTGTTATTTGATTCTTATACTTTGTTTACGGGGGAATTGTTCCACGGTTTGGCAGGGTGGGTTGTCAAACTGCCTTGATCAGACTTTGATTTCCACCTTCGTCCCCACATACCCATAAACTAATAATTTCTCTGGTGGGACGGTCGGCATCGTCCAGCGGTAGAGCCATTTGGCGGCTTGCGGCGTCATGTTGATGCAGCCGTGGCTGTGCGGAATGCCATAGTCGTTGTGCCAGTACGTGCCGTGGAAGGAGATTCCGCTTTCGGTGATATAGAGCACCCAGGGCACACCGGGGAAGTCGAAGCCGTTGGAGGCGATGTCTCCGTTTGCCATGTGTCGGGTGGGGCGTTTATGGTAGGTAATGAAATTTCCGACGGGGGTCGTGTATGTCCCACTCAGGCGTCTGCCACCGGTGGACACGCGCGTCGCGAAGACGGCTCGTCCATTTTCGTAGGCAAGCAGCAATTGTTCATCCAAACGGACTTCGATCGATTTGTCCTCGAGGGGAATGTTTGGAGATAATGGAACCAGTTCCTCTGCTGAAATGAGGCGGATATGGTTTGCAGGGACGTAATAGTGCTTTTCGAATTTATCATCCAACAGACGATACCAGACGTTCCCATCTGTTGAATCAACGGTGCTCATCACCCAGTGGATGGTTTCATAATATAAGCGATACATGAACTCAGCGTTTTCATCTGGCTCGAGATATGCATCCGTGTACGGAACACTGATCTCTCCCAGCGTGCCTCTGGCAGGGATGGGCTGCGGCGGATTGAGAATCGTCCGCACCGGTTGAATGCCACCTGAATAGGCATAGCCGCCCTCCTCCAACTGGTACCAGACGCGGTTATACGCCTCTTCATCCTCGCTGATGGTGGTATTCGTGATAGGAACGACCAGGTCATGCCAGTAAAGCTTGAGGCGTTTGGAATTCGCATTGGGCTCATCATACGCCCAGACCGTGCGGTTAATGATGCGCGCTTGTAGGTTGATAAACTCATCCTGCTCAGGAATGTAGGAGGAAAGCGCAGGCAGAAATACCCCCATCAAGCTGTAACTACTTAACTTTATAAAATCACGCCTTGAAAGAACTGACTTGCTCATACCTTAAAATCACGTAGAGTTGCATCTGCCGGTCATCTTAATAATGTACATTCACCACAGTTCCCACCGAAGCCCAGCTGAATAACCAGGCGGCATCGTCAATCGTCAGATTCACGCAGCCGCGGCTCATGGGCGTCCCGAAGTTGTTGTGCCAGTAGGTGCCGTGCAATCCATAGTCCCCGGAAAAGAACATCACGTAAGGTACATCTTTTAGATGATAGCCCGGACCACTCATATCCTGTACGCGCACCTTGACATAGATCTTGTGTTTGCCCGTTACCGTGGGAGTGAGCCAGGTGCCTGTGGAAACAACAAAGGAGTTGACAACGGTCTCTCCTTCGTACGCATACACCATCTGGTTGGTGAGGTCCACATCGATCCAGCGTTCGCCGTCACCGACGGTAATGCCTGGTGTGGGCGGGACATATTCAGTGGTGGGCGTGTCGGCAAGCAGTTCCATTGCTACCACGCCCGGTGTTTCCGTTGCCGCCGGAACAACGGTGGCTTCTTCTGTAGGAACACTCGTCGCTGTCGTTTCGCTTCCCGGTGTGGCGGTTGCGCGTGCTGGAGGCTGGGTTGAGTCCAATACAGGGGCAGGTGTATCCCCAGCCTGTACCACGAACGCGTTGCCATCGACCGGCGTGATGTCAGGCTTAGGGACATCCGCCTCTGCCCAGAGCTGCTCCTGGGCGCGGATATTGCTCACAATCGAGGCAAGCGTAGGGCTGAGGATTGCAAATAACGCGAGAAAGCCAATCAATAAAACACCGACGCCGATCAATAAAAATGGCAGCCAGTTTCTTCCCTGTCTCTGCAACACAGGCATGGCAACCGCAGTTTGATAAGCGTGCTTGCCAGGAACACTTGCCGCCGTCTGAACAGGAGGGGGAATCGTGGCAACGGGACCGGTGATCGCCTGAGTCTGGTTCAACCGTCCAGACGCCCATTCCACCGCTCGATGTGCCCGCGTGCTGTGAGGGTTGATCTGTAGCGCTTTCTGCGCGTAAGCCAGCGCGTCCCGGGGATTTGGATCTGAGGCGGCAAGGACCAGCCAGACATCTTCCATCTCCGGCGCGAGGAACGCGGCTCGTTCTCCCATCTGTCGCGCGGACGTCTTGTCGCCGCGGCGCAAGGACTCACGCGCTCGTACAATGAGTTCGCGGGCTTCGATGAATTGGTTGTTCATAAGATCACCTGTAATAAAAAATAATTCCGACCAAAAGACTGTGATCAGTGTCGAGCTAACTTACCATTGGATTTCCACCGGCGTGCCGATCTCTGCCCACTCATATAACAATTGCGACTCATACGTCCCTAGCACCACACATCCATAGGAAACGGGTCTGCCCAGAAAACCCTCCCAGAGGATGGCACCGTTCGGCAAAATCGGGAGGGCATGAATGCCATTTTCCAGACCACCAGACCAGTAGATGCCCAGCCAGTTCGGCATCCAGATGTCCCAGGTGGAGCCATAGGCGTTGGGAATTTTGCTTTGTACGGCAAATGTGCCAACCCGTGTGGCGTTGTTGATCCCGGTCGAGGCGACAAAACTATAAATAAGCGCATCCCCTTCATAGACGTACATATGCTGCTCTGAAATATCTACGAGGATGTACTTTCCCCCGCCCGTCGCTGGCGCCACCATTTGTGGTGAAGTCTGCACGTCTTGTAGACGAGATGTATTCTCATCGACAAGCTCCATGGCGACCACAGGTTGAGCTTCTGTAGCGGGAGGAGTGGGAGGCTCGGCGGGGAGCGCTGTGGGCGGAGGGGTATGGGTAGGCTTGGGAACATCCGCGTACCCCCACAGGTTTTCCTGCGTGGGGGCAGGCGTGGGACCAAATAGGTAAGATGCGCTGGCGGGAGACGTTACGAAAAAGAAGAGGACAAGTCCAAGACTGAGGATGACTGGTGTTAGTAAAAGAAGAGGCAGAATGCGAAACCGTTGGGGACTCATGGCGTCAGGTTCGAAATGGGAGTGGGCACGATGTTTTCGTTGCGTGCAAAGCACAAAACGCCGTCCACCACTCCCCGGGCAACGAGATCTGTTTGTTTGGTGAGGAACTCCCGGTCTAGGTTGAGAAAACCGGTCTCGATGATCGCGGCAACCGTGTTTGGGTCGATCTCCCGGAACGAATGATATTCCCGCATGTCCGCCGTGATACTCCCGGCGTGAAAGCTCATCTGTGTGATGCTCTGATAACGGTCCACCAGACAGGCTGTAAGACGGTTAGCACGGTTAAGATCATTCGTATTGAGCGCCGCAGCCACTTTGAATCCGGTCGCCTCATCATTGACGTATTCACACGAGTCGTTATGGATGGAAACCACTGCCAGGGCACGATACCCGTTCAAGCGCGAATCGTATTCACGCAGCAGGTCCACCTCATATCCCTCCTGAGTCAACTGTTCCTGCACCATCGCCGCGATCTTGAGGTTCACGTCCGCCTCGGTGAGCGTGACGTTGCCGTTGCCATCCATACAGACGGCGCCGGAGTCATTGCCAGAATGCCCGGCGACGATGCCGATGCGGAGTTGTGCCGCCGGCGCCTGCGGGGCAAACGGCACTTGTTCGTTTTCGTTTGTTCGAGGGGTAAGGATGACACTTAATCGATCGTAGAAGTTGCCTCCCGCCAATCCACGCGAAGGCAGCGCCGTAAAAAGTGTTGCCAGCAGGAGAGCAACGCCGAGGACAGTTTTCACAGCCCGGAACGATCGTGAACGACGGGGCGGACGCTGAGAAGCGGTTTCCATATCGTATATCCGAATAGTACCTTTTAAGGCATGAACTTGCAAGGGAGGAAAGAGCAAATTTCCTGTTACAAATCCGTAACCGCCGGGAAATCTGCCACGGGATATGGACGCAGTTGTACTGCTGATCGAAACATGAACTCTGGTTTTTTGACTTGACGCCCCCTACCCTCCTCGTTATGATGATTCTCTGTGGAGAAATACCCTTATGACTCTTGAATCTGAAAAACTTCGGGGTGCCATGCGTGCCTGGACGACAGGAGTGGCGGTTATTACTTCTATTTATGAAGATCAACAGTATGGCATGACCGTCAATTCATTTACTTCCGTTTCGCTGGATCCACCGCTGGTTTCTGTTGCTTTGAGACAATTAACACATACGCATGAACTGGTCGTAAAATCCGGAATGTTTTCCGTGACTATCCTCACCTCCGCGCAGAAAGAACTTTCTGACCGATTTGCAGGCAAGCTCCCCAATATCACCAATCGTTTCGACGGTGTGCAAACCGAAACCATCTCCCTCGATTCCCCTGTGTTCAAAGACGGCATGGCGTATCTCGACTGCCGGGTTATCAGCTCGATGCCTGTTGGTGAGAATACGCTTTTCGTTGCCGAGGTGTTGGATGCGCGCGGCAAGGGCGAAGGGGAACCGCTGGTCTATCATAACCGCCAATACTGGAAGCTGACGAATCCCTCGCCTTAACCCTCTCCGGAGGGAAGCTTTGTCTCCAGGAAAGGAGCAGAGTTATGCAGGAAAAACTCACCCCTGAGGAACAAACTATTCTGCTTCGCCTGGCGCGTGAAGCGATGGAGCGCGGTGTACGGGGCGAAGAGATATCCCCTCTGGATCTAGCTTCTCTGCCTTTGCCGTTGCGCGAGGAAGGCTCATCGTTCGTCACACTGACCTCTGGCGGGCTATTGCGCGGCTGCATCGGCGCGCTGGATGCGTACCAGCCTCTGGCAGAAGATGTGCGCGTCCATGCAATTGCTGCAGCGTTGAAAGATCCGCGCTTCTCTCCTGTCAGGGAAGAGGAATTGAGCGGAATCCAGATCGAGATCTCGCGCCTGACCCGTCCAGACCCTTTGGAATACAAGGATGCGGAGGATTTGCTCTCTAAATTGCGCCCATACGTGGATGGCGTCATCCTGCGTCACGATTCGCAGCGCCAGGTGACCTTCCTTCCTCAGGTCTGGGAAAAGATTCCGGACCCCGCGGAGTTCCTGAACAATCTTTGTTACAAGATGGGTATGGAACCAGACTTGTGGCGTTATAGGCATTTCGAGGTGCTCACGTATCAGGTGGAAGAGTTTCACGAGTAAGGTATAGGATTCGTAAGGTGTTGTGAGTAGGGTAAAATCGGCATATGGCTGACAGCGATGCGGTATTTCAGGAAGCAGTAGAAGCCCTGCGAGCGGGGAATAAGAACCGTGCCCGCGAAGTGTTGACGGGTCTGCTCAAAACGGATCAGAACAATGCCACGTACTGGGTGTGGATGAGCGCCACGGTGGACACTCCCAAGGAGCGGATCTACTGCCTGCAAACAGCATTCAAACTGGACCCTCAAAATGTTGCCGCCAAACGCGGCTTAATCCTGCACGGTGCGCTGACCCCCGATGAAACTGTCCAGCCATTCCCGGTCAACCGCCCGAGAGCCTGGGAAGAAAAGCTGCTGCTCGCCCATGAAAAGCCCAAGCCAAAGGGCTGGGCGGCTGTAAGAGCCAGCCCGGTCGCACGGCTGGGTGGGTTCGTTGCGCTTGGTGCGGTGGTGATCGGTGCACTCGTATTCGGTTTTTTGCAAGCGCAAGCCGTTCGCAACGCGAGACCACCAACGTTCACGCCAGGCCCCTCTCCCACGTTTACCCTGACGCCCACCTTCGTTAACGCAACCAGCCGGCCTGCCACAGAGGGAACAACGGCACCGCTTTCAGAACTGCTCCCGGTGCCTCACACGCCGACACCTCTTTACGTCAATACGCCGCGACCGCCGGAAACGCGCGACATGTACCGCGTTGTAGAAGCCGCTTACCGGCGGGGAGATTGGCCTGAGGTCATTCGCGTGATGGAGGAGATCCTCAAACTGGAACCTCAGGCTGCGGACGCATACTATTACATCGGTGAAGCATATCGCTTTCAACGTGACGCCAGTAACGCACTTTCCGCGTACCAGATGGCGATCGGGCTTGATCCCAACTTCGGTCCGCCCTATGTGGGCATCGCGCGCGCCAGGCTAATGGAAAACCCTAACGCGGATGTGCTTTCCGATCTGGATCAAGCGATTCAACTGGACTCGAACTTCGGTGAGGCTTATTTGGAACGCGCTATGGTCAAGATACGGGAGGATGACATTCGAGGCGCCCTCACGGATCTTGAGAAGGCAAATCGCCAGCTGCCCGGCTCGCCCCTGGTCTTCTACCACCTGGCGCAGGCGCGGCTCAAAGAAGGAGAGTTCGACCTTGCACTTGCGGCGGCCCGGCAAGCGAACGAATTGGATGTCACCTATCTGCCTACGTATCTTCTGCTCGGCCAGATCCATGCGGAAGCAGGGAATGAAGCAGAGGCGGTGGAGGCTTTAGACACGTACCTGAAGTACAGTCAGGATGACTCGGCTGCCTACGTGTTGCTTGGCAGGATGCATTTCGACAACCAGGAATATGAAGAGACCGTCGAAAAC
>DATFHE010000187.1:0-13804 GCA_035248745.1 Anaerolineales bacterium
CGGGCGGGTAGCTCAGTTGGTTAGAGCACTGCTTTGACATAGCAGAGGTCGTAGGTTCGAGCCCTATCTCGCCCACAAAAGTCCCTAAAGGGGACTTTTTTCTTTATAGATCCTTGCAGAAGCGGAAGTGCAACTTCTTAAAGCCTAAGCGCTCAAAGAAGGTATGTGCTCTGACATTAAAGTCCCATGAATCGAGTTGGATCCTTTGCGTATCCATCTCTTTCGCGAAACGTTCAGCCTCCTTAATAAGTGCAGCGCCGATGCCCTGCCCACGAGCTTCCAAGTGGACGGAAATCTGATCAATTTGCAAATAACGGCGCGCAAAGGTAAAGGGACTCTCTGGCCGCTCCATCAGTTTGCATAGAACATAACCAAGGGCTTGCCCGTTCTTTTCCCAGATAAAAATTCTTGCCATCGGGTCCACCAGTATTTCATCGAAGAACGCTACTGCAAAATCATCACTCTGCGGTATTTTGAAAATATCGGGATGATGTGCCGCATGAAGAGTCTGTACACCCCGGCATAAACTGGAAAGTAGCAGACTATCGGGAGGAATCGCTTGGCGGATATTCATTATTCAACCTTGGCTTGACAGGCTCATTTTTCAGCATATAATACCATTTACATTAACGCGTTGACCGAGACGAGTACGTGGTCAAATCCCTGACAGGGAGAAGAGATCGAAGATTGAGAATCTCTTCCAGGGAAAATCACCGAAAACCACTCGCGAGCGTGAAACAGAACGCCCTTGGCTAGTACGTGGAACGGATAGCTCCGTTATAGGCTTAAGAGATACCCTCCGACTGTGTTCAGGGTAAATCGGGTGGAACCGCGTGAATTAAATTCTCGCCCCGTGTTCGGGCGAGTTTTTGTTTTAACGCAGGTCGGGTTGCTAACCAGACTTACAAAAGGAGGTCGCGATGATTACAGATGGCACTACCACCCATCCGCGACCCGGAGGTTGGGCTTAACATGCCATGCCGCTTCTCCGGGTTCGCGAAAGCAATCCGAAGCGGCAATCAACCTACATATTGATGAAAGGAAGCGAGAATGTCACAACAAGTTCAGGAAAAATACGAAGAGTCGCAACTCTATAAGATTCGTCACTCCGCCGCGCACATTATGGCGCAGGCGGTGCTGGAGATGTTCCCGGAGGGAAAGATCGCCATTGGTCCGCCTGTGGAGAATGGCTTTTACTATGACTTTGACCTGCCGCGCAACCTCACACCGGAAGATCTCGAGCAGATCGAAAAACGCATGAGGCAAATTGTCCAGGGCAAGCACGAGTTTAAAAAGCAGGTTATCTCTGCTAAAGAGGCGCGGGAGATATTCAAGGATCAGCCCTACAAAATCGAGCTGATCGATGGACTTGAAAAAGGTGGACTCGACGAATACGGGAATCCGCTCAAGGAGAAGCCGGAGATTTCGATCTACCAGCAGGATACATTCGTAGACCTGTGTCGTGGACCGCACGTCCAAAGTACGAAAGAGGTCAGGCAGGATGCTTTCAAGCTGATGTCCATTGCGGGTGCCTACTGGCGCGGCGATGAAAACAATAAGATGCTCCAGCGCATCTACGGTACAGCGTGGGAAAACGCGCAGCAGCTCAAGGACTATCTCCATCAGTTGGAGGAAGCCAAGAAGCGCGATCACCGCAAGCTCGGCAAAGAACTGGAAATCTACATGTTCGATGACGAAGTGGGTCCCGGCTTGCCTCTCTGGCTACCCAATGGCGGCATAATGATCGAGGAGCTGGAAAAGCTTGCCAAGGAAATGGAAGAGAAGGCGGGGTACTTGCGCGTCAAAACGCCCAGTGTTTCCAAGGAGGATCTGTTCCTGCACTCGGGTCACCTGCCTTACTATGCCGAGAGCATGTATCCCTCGATGGAAATCGAAGGTGTGAAGTATTACGTCAAGCCAATGAATTGCCCCATGCACCACAAGATCTTCGGTTCCAAGGGGCGTTCCTATCGTGATCTGCCCATTCGTCTGGCCGAATACGGGACGTGCTATCGCTACGAAAAATCGGGTGAGTTGTTTGGCTTGATGCGTGTCCGCTCGATGCAAATGAACGATGCGCACATCTACGTTACGGAAGAGCAATTCGAACAGGAGTTCCTGGGCGTCATCGATCTGTATCTCAAATACTTTGAACTGTTCGGCATCGAAAAATATGTGATGCGTCTCTCTCTGCACAGCAAAGCCGGGCTGGGCAAAAAATATGTGGACAATGAACGCCTGTGGCTCAAAACGGAAGATATGGTCCGCCGCGCCATGGACAACGGAAATGTGCCCTACGTGGAAGCGGAAGATGAAGCTGCGTTTTACGGTCCGAAGATCGACGTGCAGATCTGGAGCGTGATCGGGCGCGAGTTTTCACTCGCCACGAACCAGGTGGATTTCGCCCAGCCCGCCCGCTTTGACCTCAAGTTCACGAACAAAGAGGGCAATGAAGAAATGCCTTTGTGCATTCACCGGGCACCATTGAGCACGCATGAGCGTATGATCGGCTTTCTGCTCGAGCATTACGCCGGCAACTTCCCCCTTTGGCTCTCGCCCGAGCAGGTGCGCGTCATCCCTATCACAGATGGGCAGAACGAGTACGCTCACGGCATCGTCCAGCATCTGCGTGATCAGGGTATTCGTGCCCATGCTGACGTGAGCGCCCAGCGCATGAATGCCAAAATCCGGCAGGCGCAGTTGATGAAGGTGCCGTACATGCTGGTGGTTGGCGAAAACGAAATGAATGCTGGTCAGGTATCCCTGCGTGTGAGAGATGGGAGCCAGCAGAATAATATTCCCCTGGCTGACTTCATGGCACGGGCAAAAGACAGGATTGCCAGAAGAGCGCCCGAGTTGTAAAATGGGCAGTAGACCATGAACGACGGAGGAAAACAGATCGTTTATGGTCTATTTTGTTGACGATTCACGTGCCTTCATGGTATTATCAGCCCGCCAAAAACCAGCCGTGGGCTGGTCAACTGTTTTGAGCTAGGAGAAACTTATCAGCGCTACAGAATTTCGTGTCAATGAGGGCATCCGCGTCGCGGAAGTCCGCCTGATCAGGCCAGATGGCAGCAACGTCGGTGTAGTCCCCACCAGACAAGCCCTACAGATCGCACGCGACGCCGAGTTAGACCTTGTGGAAGTCTCGCCCAACGCTACCCCTCCTGTTTGCCGTGTAATTGACTATGGCAAGTTCATTTATGAGCGTGCCAAAAAGGAACGCGAAGCCAAAAGGGCACAGACCAAAATCGAAGTCAAGGAAATCCGCCTGCGTCCGAAAACCAACGAGGCGCATCGCGGGTTCAAAGTGGAAGATGCCCGTCGCTGGTTACAACAGGGACATAAAGTCCGTGTGACAATTAAGTTCCGCGGACGTGAGATGGATTACCCGGAGATCGCGCTCGAAGATCTAAAAGAGATTGCTCAGGCACTTTCTGATGTTTCGGTGATCGAAGCCGCGCCGCAGATGGAAGGGCGCACCATGCTCGTTATCCTGGCACCCAGCAAAGGTGGCGCAAAGAAGAAGGAAAAGGGCGAGCAGCTTAAGGTTGAAAAGGAAGCGCCAGTCCAAACGTAAGCCAAGCAAGTCCCAAAGATGTTGAACGTCCGCGGGTGCAAGCACGTAGTGTCCCGCGGTTTACTTTGTCTGAAAGGAGCAAGAATGCCTCGCAAAGCAAAAGCCACGAAAACCAAGCTGAAGACCCACAAGGCAACGTCCAAGCGTTTTCGCCTGACCGGGTCCGGTAAAGTGGTACGCACCAAAGGCGGCAAAAGCCACCTGCGCCGGCGCACGTCGAAGCGCACCAAGGCGCAGTTGTCCGAGATGCTGGAAGTCAAGGCGCGCAAGATCATCAAGCGTGTCAAGCGCCTCGCCCCCAGCATGAAGTAGGGCAGGGTCGTCCTGCCCACGAATAGTACAAGTAATTTTTATTTGCGGCTTTCGGGTGTACGCAACTGGCGATCCTAGCAAGGACGCCGACGTCCGCGAGATCGCAGGAGGTTCTAAATGGCTCGTGTAAAGGGTGGCCCGCAAGGGCATCTACGTCACAAAAAAGTTTTGAAGATCACAAAGGGACAGCGCGGTGCGAAGCATCGCCTGTTCAAGCGTGCGAATGAGGCGATGCTCAAAAGCCTGTGGTACGCAACCCGTGATCGCCGGGTCCGCAAGCGCGACATGCGCAAATTGTGGATCGCCCGCATCAATGCCGCAGCCCGTTTGAACGGTACTACCTACAGCAAACTGGTGGCTGCGCTGAAGAAGACAAATATTGTCCTTAATCGCAAGATGTTATCCGATATGGCAATCCGCGACCCGCAGACATTCGCTGCGGTGGTTGCAAAAACCAAGTAAATCATGTAGGTCACGCTTGCAGCGTGACCTACAACTTTAACGGGGTAAAATAACACTTATCGTTCTTATACAAGCAATTCAATATGCTTTGATCCAGGAAAGCAGGAAATATGGAATACATGGAATTGGAAGTTTATTCCCAATCAATTGATCGGGGAGTCGTTAGAATGCCCAGCCAAAGTTTTCCAGGTGTAGTGCTTCAAGGCGAGACGTTATCATCTCTTTTGAGGCTTGCAAAATCAGCGTACGAGAAACTACCGAACACGGCTGACGCAGAACTACTCGATACATCACGCGAACTAATGGAAAGTATCCAAAAGATCGTGTCCCATTATGAATCAACACTCGGCAAGCACAAAATTCCCCTGCCTTATTCCACAGTTTAAGCAAAAGCTGCTCCAGCATAACGGATCTCATGAACGCTGTTCTTGTGGAAAAGAAACTTAAGTCAACTCAAACGATTAAGATTGTCCAGGGCGACATCACCATCGAAGCAGTGGATGCAATTGTCAACGCGGCGAATGAATATCTCCAGCACGGAGGTGGCGTGGCGCGCACGATCTCCAGGCAAGGGGGACCGGTGATCCAGAAAGAGTCAGATACCTGGGTTCGAGAGCATGGGCGTGTCACTCATGCGAACCCCGCGTGGACCTCGGGCGGGCGTCTGCCTGCGAAGTACGTGATCCATGCTGTGGGTCCTGTTTGGGGAGATGGCGATGAGGATAGCAAGCTCGAAGCCGCAGTAATTGGCTCTCTACGTGTTGCCGATGAACTGAAGTGTTCTTCCGTTGCGTTGCCCGCCATTTCAACAGGGATCTACGGCTTTCCAAAGGACCGTGCGGCAGGGGTTATCTTTTCGGCAATAGAAAAATATCTTACAGATGACCTGTCGTCAGGTTTAGAAACGATCAAGCTGGTCTTATACGATCAGCCAACGGTGGATGTTTTTATCAAAGCGTGGCATGCACAGTGGGGTGGTGAATCATGATTACTTCGTCGCAAAATCCAAAGATCAAACTCGTCCATGCGTTGTTAGGGCGTGCAAAAGAACGCCGGCAGGAGAGAGCCTTTGTAGCAGAAGGAATACGTCTCGTTGAAGAAGCAGAAACCCGGGACTGGAAGTTTCGATTCATCTTCTATGATGCTTCGCTCAACGAGCGTGGAAGCTCGCTCATCGAACGCTTATTGTCACGCGATATTGATGCGGAAGAAGTGTCTGAACCTCTCATGAAATCTCTAAGTGACACCGAGACGCCCCAAGGAATCCTTGCCGTTCTTGAGCTTGCTCAATTACCAGTTTCTGATTCTCCAGATTTCGTCCTCATCCCCGACCAGATTCGCGATCCCGGCAACCTCGGCACATTGCTTCGTACAGCCGCTGCCGCGGGTGTGCAAGCGGTGTTCCTTCCCCCGGAAACGACTGATGCATTCGCCCCGAAGGTCGTCCGTTCCGGGATGGGCGCGCACTTTCGATTGCCGATCCAGACTATGAAGTGGGAAAAAATTCAAAGAGAGACAAAGGGTTTGCAAATTTATCTGGCTGATATGGATGGAAAACCCTGCTGGGAAGTTGATCTTTGTCCACCACTGGCGTTGATCGTGGGAAACGAGGCAGGCGGCGCAAGTGAGGAAGCGCGGCAACTGGCGTCACAAAAAATCTCAATTCCAATGGCAGGAAATGTAGAGTCATTGAATGCAAGTGTAGCAGGCTCTGTGTTAATGTTTGAGGTTGTGAGACAGAGAACTTAAACACAAAGGACACCAGGTCCACTAATGAAAATTCGCTCCATCACCTATTTTTGTAATCCAGGATATCCTTTGGATGAAACGGTTCTGCAGAAGGCAGGAGAGTTTTTAGCTCGAGCAAAAGCTGCGTATGAAACTGCGGCATACGAAGTGCAGACTGTGCGACTGGCAACTATACCGTTTCCTGAAATAGTAGGGGAAGCGAACATAGGCAGGTTACCTGAACTCACAAGCCAGCTGGATCAACTTGCGCAAGAGTTCAAAATCGGATACGTGTCGTTGGGCTCCGCGCTCCCTGAATTGCCGCGCAGTTACGAGGTCATTCCAGATGCTATTTTTGTTTCCAAAAATGTGTTCTTTAGTGGGAAGATGGCTGATACCAGGCGTGGGGTGGACGTATCTGCTGTCAGAGCCTGTGCAGAGGTGATCGTCAAGTGTGCTTCGATCGAGCCCAATGGATTTGCCAACTTGCAATTCGCTGCGCTTGCAAATGTGGACGCAGGTGCGCCGTTCTTCCCTGCCGCCTATCATGACAGCAATAGTGCCATGTTTGCCATTGCCATAGAGTCTGCGGATCTTGCCGTCCGGGCATTTGAAGCTGCCAAAAATCTTGAAGAGGCCAGAGGAAACTTAATCCGTGAAATTGAAATGCATGGCAAACGACTCACCGACATAGCAAACTCCTTGAACTGTAAGTTTGGTGGCATAGATTTTTCACTGGCTCCCTTCCCCACTGAATCGCAGTCTCTCGGAACAGCATTTGAGAAACTTGGCATTCCAAAAATCGGAATGCATGGTTCTCTTCTTGTCGCAGCGCTCTTAACAGAAGCTCTTGACCGCGCGGACTTCCTGCACACGGGCTTCAACGGGTTGATGATGCCTATCCTGGAAGATGCCACGCTTGCCAGGCGCGCCGCAGAAGGAACGCTGACGATCAAAGATGTGTTGCTTTATTCAGCCGTCTGCGGGACGGGGCTGGATACAATTCCCCTGCCCGGTGACACAACGGCTGAACAAATTGTCCCGCTATTACTCGATCTGTGCGCCTTAGCCCTACGACTCAATAAACCTCTCACGGCACGGCTGATGCCTATTCCCGGCAAAAAGGCAGGGGATGAAACAAACTTTGATTTTGCTTTCTTTGCTCCCAGCCGCGTGATGGCTTTGGATTCCGAAGGACTCAAAGGTCCTCTTTCACGAACAGAAACATTTCAATTGTCTTCCAGAAAGTAACAACATTCCCCAAGGCTTCTGTAATTAAACTTTCAGTCTCCACATCGTGAACGGTTCGTCAAAACCCTTCACATTTGCTGTAAAGGGGCTTATGGCATCGAGCTTTTGATTTTCTGAAAGAAATTGCCGTACTTCAGGGTCATCATTGATTTCATCCGTGAAGACCAATTCACCACCCTGTGAAAAGGCAGGCAAGCGTGCAGCAATATTTACGGTGGAACCGAAATAATCCAAACGATCATTCAGATTGACAACAATACAGGCTCCCTTATGTATGCCGACCTTGAGCCAGAGCATCGGTTCACCATATGCAGCAATTTTCGTTTGCGCATTCCAGACGGCACGCAGCGCGGCGCTGGGATGGCGGAACGTCGCCATCACAGCATCCCCCATCGTCTTCACGATCGCGCCGCCTTCGGAGGCAATCGAGTTCTCCAGAATCTCGAAATGTTCACGTACACGTCCAAACGCAGAAGCATCTCCGATCCTGCGGTAGAGGCGGGTGGAGTCACGCAAGTCTGTAAACATCAAAGTGACGGAGCCGATTGAAATCTCTTCACCGGGTCTTACCACCTCGCTTGCAAACAGATCGCGGAAGACCTGCAATGCCGTTACATCTGCTGCTGTCGAAGCCTGGTCACTCCAGGCAGTACGCTCCAGCTGAAAAGTTTGATCGGCATCCGTGGCATTGATCAGGTTAAGGGTCGGGTGGAGCGAAACGTGCTGCTGTTCCAGGGGCCATCCAAACGATGTCACACGCACACCTGCAGCGGACAATCCGTCTGCACTCGCGACCAAAGAAACGGAACCCGCTACATTTGAAGCGCGCAAGGTGTAACGCCCCGATTCGAGCGGCATACTTACAGGTAACGTCCGCAGCGCCGCGATGCTTTGCGAAAAGACTACATGCGGCTGCAGCTGTGGGCTTCCCACACAAAATGCTGCTTCGTACTCCACAGGGCGCACGGAAGCATTGGGACGAAAAACGACTTCGATGTTGTGGTCAAAGTTCACAGTGAAATCGATCTGACAGGTATCACAATGCGACCCCCCGCGCACATCGCCGAGATTGGTATGTCCTTCCGTGGTGCCGCGGCAGGACGGGCAAAGCAAATCCCAGGACATGTCGAGGATGCCCGCTCGCGTTGCCCGCAGGAACATTTCCAACACGGCACGGCGGCTTACTTCCCAACGGTCGGCAAGTGCATACGGACGAATGCGCTGGATGGATAACTCATCTGCCCGATTCAGAAACTCTTCGAGGCGTTCCACTAAAGACGGATCTGTGCCCTGACGGATGATTATCTCACTCAGGGATTTGAAACGAGTGCGCCCTTCAGAGCTTAAACCACGCGGCCGAGACATGTCGATCACCGACCCACGCTTGTTCACAAGGCGGTCATAAATGCGGAAGACATTCTCAAACCTGTTTTTTGCAATCACCCCGATTGCAAAGGGAATAGCAATCTGCGCAAAGAGATTGCTTGTCTTCATCCACGTCTGATATCGGACGTGTGTACCGCCATCGGCGCGGGGATCAAAATTCGCTTGCACGCGCATTTCGTCGAGCGGACCTTTGTTATACGTTCTAAGAATACCGAAGGAATAGGGGTACGTCCATTCGAAAGGCTCCTCCTGCCATTCCACCCGAATGACCGGGAGCTTCATTCGCGCATGCTTGACGCCCTTCACATTCTCCAGCAGTTCGATCTCGGGCTGGCCCGTGTCGCGGTTAAAGCGATTCGTATCCGAAGCGAGCGGCCAGATCGCTTGCGGCGAAGATTCCAGGTCCCAGTGCCAATCAAAATAAAATTCCTGTGTCATATTACTGTTAACGCATAGATGAGGAAGACAAATTGGATTTTACTGCCAGGTTCATGAAAATATCATTGCGGTCTACGAACATTCACAGCACAGACTTGACTGATAACGACTGCAGTCAGAATGACGACGTGCGCTATAGCCCTTAATAAGACCTTAACGTTTATAAAAATGGACTATGGTATAGTTTCTTAACAAATATGCCCGAGTCGATTCTTATTGTCGAAGATGAACTCGCCCTGCGCGATACACTTTTTTACAACCTGAAAAAGGACGGCTTCACCGTCGAAGCGGTTGGCGATGGACGCGCTGCCATCGAGTCCGCGCGGCGGCTTCAGCCGGACCTGATTGTCCTCGATCTCATGCTCCCTGAAATGGACGGCTTTGAGGTCTGTCGCATTTTGCGCAGGGAAATGATCACCCCGATCCTCATGCTAACCGCGCGTGATGATGAGATTGACCGCGTCGTAGGTCTCGAAGTGGGGGCAGATGATTACCTGACCAAGCCTTTCTCCATGCGCGAATTGATGGCGCGTGTCAGAGCCCAATTGCGGCGGTCAAGGCTGCTACGCGAGGAGCTCGACAAACCGAGTGTGGATGGATCCGAAAAACCGCACGAAAAGCTTAGCCTTAAAAACCTGATCATCAACCTGACGCGCCGCGAAATCACTCGGAATGGCAAACCGCTGGTGTTAAGACCGCAAGAGTATGAATTGCTTGTCTTCTTCGCGCAGCATAAGGGGCAAATGCTCTCGCGTGAATTCATCCTGGAGCGCGTCTGGGGCTGGGACTTTATCGGCGACAGCCGCACTGTGGACGTCCACGTCCGCTGGCTGAGACAAAAAATCGAGGCCGATGCCAGCGAGCCAAAGCGGATTGTGACGGTAAGAGGTGGGGGATATCGCTTCGAGGGATGAAGGATGAATTCATTTTTTTGGGTGGTCGTCATACTCCTGGTTTTTACCGCCACCGTATATGCGTTGCGATATTATAAATTGCGTCGTGAGCTAAATGAATACACCAGACAGGTACGAGGGCGGGACATTGATACAAACATCCGAGAGCTCGAAAATCTATCCAGCAGCATCGCTTCGCTGGTCGCGGCATTCCATTCACAACATTCCGTTTTGGAATCAGAACGTTTGCGCCTTGCCACAGTCCTCGACCAGATCACAGATGGCGTGCTGATTGCCGATGCCACCGGACTCATCCAATTTGCCAACCCCGCGGCGGGCAGGCTCTTTCAATTTGGGGATCCACTCGGGCATAGTATTGCCGAAGTGGTTCGCAACCACCAGCTTGTGGAAGCCTGGCGGCGCTGCCAGCAAACGCGCCATATGCAGAGCGAGTCTGTGGAGTTGCCCACACTTCATCAATATTTGCAACTCGTCGTCATTCCAGATCAACATACGAGTGGGAGCCTCCTCCTTGTGCAGGACCTGACGCCTATTCGCCGCCTCGAAACGGTGCGGAGAGATTTCGTCAGTAATCTTTCTCACGAACTTCGCACACCGCTTGCCTCTTTGAAGGCATTAGCGGAAACTCTGCAAGAGGGAGCGTTAGATGACCCGCCAGCGGCGCGGCGATTTGTGGATCAGATCCAGATCGAGGTGGACGCGCTGACTCAAATGGCGAGTGAACTGCTGGAACTCTCCAAGATTGAATCCGGGCGATTCTCTCTGAACCGTTCGCCGGTTGCAGCATTCAATCTGTTACAGGCCGCTGCCCGGCGGATGCAGGTCCAGGCGGAACGCGCAAACATCACGCTAAGCCTCGCATGTGCAGATGATCTGCCTGAGGTGCAGGTGGATATACAGAGGCTGGAACAGGTTCTGATCAACCTGATCCACAACGCGGTCAAGTTCACTCCTCCAGGAGGAGAAGTGTTCCTGATTGCGGAATCAATCTTCGGCGGAGTGCGATTCGGGGTGCGGGATAGAGGAGTGGGAATCCCTGCTGAGGAAGTCCTCCGCATCTTTGAGCGCTTTTACCGGGTCGACAAATCCAGGACAGGCAGAGGGACTGGTCTGGGGTTATCCATTGCCAAACATATTGTCGAGGCACACAAAGGAAGAATCTGGGTAGAAAGCACAGAGGGACAGGGAAGTACATTCTATTTCACAATCCCCAGTGGAAGGTAATCTTTATAATCCAGGTGGGCAGAGTCCTACAATTCCAAACTGACTTTATAGTTACACGGATCAGTTTTCAGAATTGTTTTGTATTGGCAAACTCGCTGCAAAGCGCGAACCCCCGACTCTGTGCTATCCTACGGGCATGGAAATGTTTCTACTTGTCACGGTGACTGCATTGCTGACTGTCATCTTTATTGATACAGGGCGTAAGCGGCGTGCCTTCCTGTGCCAGCAGGTAAAGGTCACAAAGCGACCCTGAACGTGAAGTAAACATTTCTCTCTCCTCCTCGCAAGAGCCTGGTCCTCCTCCCAGGCTCTTGTACTTTTAACCCTTAACAAGACGTTAACTTATTCTTCTTCTCTCCTTAAAACTCACTTGATAAGATGAGACTGTAAAAATATGAGGAGAAGAAAATAATGACCAAATTTTTTCATTCGTTTACGTTTGTGCTTATCATCATGAGCTTTGTTCTCACTGCATGCGGGGGAGGCGCTACACCAACAGAAGCTCCTGCTATAGCTGAGGAGACGACCACCCCTGCGAATCAAGCTCCGGCGACAGATCCGCTAGATATGTACGCCCCCGATGTAGTATCCGGTGACATCATTAGTGCCGGTTCATCCACAGTCTTTCCTCTGGCGGAGCGTATGAAGCAGCGCTTTGAAGAAGAAGGCTTTGCAGGCAACCTGACGATCGACTCGATCGGATCCGGGGCTGGTATCGAGCGCTTCTGCGTCAACGGCGAGACCGACATCGCCAATGCTTCCCGCGCCATCCGCGACACTGAGATTGAATCCTGCGGACAGCTCACACCGCCCCGCACACCGATCGAATTCCAGGTCGGCATCGATGCTCTGGCAGTTGTGGTGAGCAGTGAAAATGACTTCGTCACAGACGTGACACTCGAAGAGCTGGCAGCGATCTATTCCACCGCCACCAACTGGTCGGACGTACGCCCTGAGTGGCCGAATGAGCCAATTCTGCGCTTCAGCCCTGGCACGGACTCCGGTACCTTCGATTACTTCGTAGAAGTCGTGATGACCCCTGCCAACGGCGATGATGCCGATGCCGGTTCAGCTGCCCTTCAGAACGCTGCCAACTTGCAGCTCTCGGAAGACGATAATGTGCTCGTCCAGGGTGTGGAAGGCAGTCCCTATGCCATCGGATACTTTGGGTATGCTTACTTCCAAGAGAATGAAGGCGGGTTGAAAGCCCTTTCCATCAACGGTATCGAACCGACTGCCAAGACCGCTGAGAGTGGTGAGTATCCTCTCTCTCGTCCACTCTTCCTCTACTCTGATGGCGACATCCTGAAGGAGAAACCCCAGGTTGCTTCCTTCCTCTGGTTCTTCCTCAACAACGTCAACAACGAGATCGCCGACGTCGGTTATTTCCCCGTTAGCAATGCCAAACTCCAGGAAGCCAAAGATGCCTGGAGCGCCGCGGTGATCGAGTGATCATCGGTATTGGAAACCCTACTCGTGCACCTTTCCTCCCTATCACAGGGAGGAAAGGCAATTGCTTTTAAGTACTCAAATGGCGCAATTTTTATTTGAAAGGAGGTGCTTTTATGGCTGATCTTTCACTAGAGAAAACCCTGGAAAAGAAAGCATCTACGAGTCGCTTGCGGCGCAAGCTGCGCTGGGGTGAAACCATCATAAAATCTCTGCTATTCTTGAGCGGCTTTTTTTCCATTTTCACAACATTGGGGATCGTGTATGAGTTGGGCAAGGAAGCCTTACTCTTTTTCCAAATGCCTGAAGTCAACTTAATTGATATTTTTACAAAAACAAAATGGCAGCCGCACACCGGGGAATTCGGCATCTGGCCATTGTTTACCGCAACCATGGTGACAACGGTCATTGCTATGCTGATCGCCATTCCGCTCGGGGTGGCTGTGGCAATTTACCTGAGTGAATATGCCAAACCAAGAGTGCGCAATGCACTCAAGCCGATTCTGGAAGTGCTGGCTGGCATTCCCACCATCGTCTACGGTTATTTTGCCCTCACGTTCATGACACCTCTCCTGCGTGAACTCTTTGGCAGGGATGCGGTCCAGATCTACAATACGGCATCGGCAGGGCTCGTGATGGGATTGCTGATTCTGCCCCTGATCACGTCCATGACCGAAGATGCCCTAAGTGCCGTCCCGCGTTCGCTGCGTGAGGCAGCGTTCGGCATGGGTGCGACCAAACTGGAGGTGGCACTGCAGATTGTCGTCCCCGCCGCCCTCTCCGGGATTGCAGCCGCCATCATCGTGGGGATTTCACGTGCGATTGGCGAAACCATGATCGTGGCGGTGGCTGCAGGCGCAGGGCCAAATTTCACCCTTAACCCCTTCGTCGGCGCAGAGACGGTTACTGGTCACATCGTGAGAATTTCGGGCGGCGACCTGAGTTACGACTCTGTTGACTACAACAGCATCTTTGCGCTTGGATTGTTCTTGTTCTTAGTCACTCTCACGCTCAACGTCATCAGTCAGGCAATTGTGCGCCGCTTCCGTGAGGTATA